>CAYYHT010000228.1:0-10076 GCA_964471355.1 uncultured Enterobacteriaceae bacterium | reverse complement strand
TATTGCCGAACGCGTCGCCGTCGCTGTCGGCGTACCAGACGTCCGATGCCGGGGTGGTCTCGTCGATGGCCCCGTCGCAGTTGTTGTCGACGCCATCACAGACCTCCACACCATCGGGGCTGATGGTCGGTTCTGTGTCGTCGCAGTCGAGCTTGTTCAGCGGCTGGCCCGGACCCACCGTGCAGCTGCGTGTACGGGTCAGCGGGGCGCCGTAGCTGTCGCCGTCGGCGTCGGTAAAGACCAGCAGTCCGTCGACGGTCCAGCCCTCGTCGATGTCGCCGTCACAATCGTTGTCGACGCTGTCGCACACTTCGGACGCGTGGAAGCTGATGGCGGGGTTGGTGTCGTCGCAGTCGCCCTTGTTGTAGACGTAGCCAAACGGCTTGACGCATGTGTTGAGCACGCCGGCCGGGTCGCCCGCCCAGTCACCATCCAAGTCGATGTAGACCGGGGTGGCGTCGGGGTTGTCCTCGTCGACGGTGCCGTCGCAGTTGTTGTCGACGCTGTCGCAGGTCTCGAGAGCGCCCGGATTGATGCTGGCATCGACGTCGTTGCAGTCGGTGTTGTCGATGACAGAGCCAAGGGGCTGGTCGCAACCGGTGGTCACGGTCAGCGGGTCGCCAAAGCTGTCCCCGTCACTGTCAACGAACCAGTCGGATGGGTCGGTGGCGTCGGCGCCGTCGATGCTGCCGTCGCAGTTGTCGTCGATGCTGTTGCAGACCTCGCTGGCAGAGGGGTTGACCGTGCCGTCGGTGTCGTCGCAGTCGGTGTTGTCGGCGACGCGGCCCGCCGGCTGATCGCAGCGCCGCATCTGGTTGCCGGGGTTGCCGAAGCTGTCGCCGTCGGCGTCGAGGTACCAGAGCACTCCGTGTGGAGTCCATCCCTCGTCGATCGAGCCATCGCAGTTGTTGTCGACGCTGTCGCAGGCTTCGACCGCACCCGGTGCCACGGTGGCGTTGCCATCGTCGCAGTCGGTGCTGTCGAGCACAAAGGCGGTGGGCTGTTCGCACGCATCGATGGACACGTCGGGGTCGCCGAAGCTGTCGCCGTCGGTGTCGGCGAAGAAGGTCTCGAGGTCCGTCGCTCCGTCGTCGATGCTGCCATTGCAGTCGTTGTCCGCGCCGTCGCACAGCTCTGGTGCGCCCGGGAAGCTGGTGGCGTCGCTGTCGTCGCAGTCGGTGCTGTCTGCGCCGTAGCCAGCGGGGGCGTTGCAGGCGGCGACGACTCCGCTGGGGCCAGCGGGATCGCCGAAGCCGTCTCCGTCGACGTCGGGGTACCACTCTTTGGAGTCGATGCTGGTCACCGGGTCCACCGAGCCATCACAGTCGTTGTCGAGTCCATCACACAGTTCGGCGGCGTCGGGGTTCACCGAGGGGGTGGTGTCGTTGCAGTCCAGATCGTTGGTGACTCCAGCGGTGGGGTCGCAGGAGGACACCGCCGTGGCGGGGTCGCCAAAGCCGTCGCCGTCGAAGTCGTCGTAGAAGGTGCCCGCGTCGATGGCGTCGGAGTCGACATTGCCGTCACAGTCATCGTCCAGGCCGTTGCACAGCTCGATGCCGGCGGGATTCAGGGTGGGATCGGTGTCGTCGCAATCCCCGTCGGTCATCACGTAGCCAGTGGGGCCCTCGCACAGGACTTCGCCGATGCCGTTGGCTCCAAAGCCGTCGGAGTCCGCGTCGGGGTACCAAGTCTGCTGACCCGGGGTCCCTGGGGGATCGATGACGGTGTCGCAGTCGTTGTCGAGGCCATCACACAGCTCAGGGGCGCCTGGGAAGACGGCCGTTGTGGTGTCGTCGCAGTCCTCGCAGGCCGCAAAGCCGTCGCCATCGCCGTCCTCGAACCCGCTGAAGCCGTCGCAGTTGTAGTCCACTGGATCGGTGCAGTCGGGCTCGGGGGCGCCTGGGTAGATGTCGGCGTTCGCATCGTTGCAGTCGCCGGGCATGGGCACGTAGCCATCGGGGGGCACGCAGGCCTCGAGGGTGGTGTCGTCGCTGCCGAAGCCGTCACCATCGGCGTCGAGGAAGAACGGCTCGAGGTCGGCAATGTCTTCGTCGATCAGCGTGTCGCAGTCATCGTCGATGCCGTTGCAGGCCTCTTCGGCGCCGGGATAGGCCGTCGGGTTGGAGTCGTCGCAGTCGCTGCCGCCGCATGCAGGAGGCTGAAAGCCGTCGCCGTCGACGTCGCAATCGACTGGAGCGCCGGCGAGCGCGATTGGCACGACGACAATGGCCTCTTCGCCGAGCCCGCCGTAGCCGCGCATGTCGATGGTCAGCGTGGCACTCGCGTCGTCGGTCATGTCGAGCTGATCGGTCAGCCGCAAGCTGAACTCGTTGGAGGACTCGAACTCGACAGTGTCTTGAGCGGCGAGCTCACGAACGAGCAGCCGGCCGGCATCGGACCCGGAGAGCGCAACGCGCATGACCGCTGCATTGTTGGGGGCGTCGTTGATGAGCATCAGATCCACTTCGGGACCCGAAGGCGTCATTGTGGCTGTGGCGAAGTCGACGGTGGCCGGCTCGACGCGAACGTCCACCAGCATGGGATCGGGACCGCACGCTGCAAGGAACGCAAACAGACTGAATAGGGAGACACGATTCATGGACGCAACTTAGCCGCTCTTCCCTGTGTGTCGCCAACCCCGCAGGGTCATCACTTCTGGCCGGTTCCCAGGAATTGCATGGTGCCGGGGTCTGGCGTGATGGCCTGCCAGAAGGCTCCCGCCCGCATGACCCGCGCCCAGGCGGCTGTACCTTTGCCGAAGAGGCTGCGGTCGGTGTGGGTCCAGGCATTGGCGATGATGCCGACCAAGCAGATGAGCGCAACGCCTTGCGGCATGGGAATGGTCGTTGCCAAGCGCATCTGCAGCATGTTTCGCATGACCCAGAGGCCGTAGTCGTCAATATCGGTCACCGCGGGCGGCCAGGCCGGTGGATTCTGCGGGTCCCAGGTCTTGTAGGCCTCGAGAACGGGAGCGAGTGCCGCCCGTTGGAACGGTCCGCAATCCTTGGCCTGCATGACGATCGGAAGACCGCTGCCTTGCAGGACCTCGACGATTCGGCCGGCAAATCCGGGAGGCAGCTGCGGGCCGGTGTGCCCGCGAACTCCACACAGGGCGCCCGCGACGCTCGACAGCGTGGCGCCGTCCCGCATGGTCAGCTGAACCAGGGCCTGTTCTGCACGTGCCATCGGTTCGGGGAAGTGACAGGGGCGCGCCTCGACGATCGGAGGGGGCTGCACATCCCCGCCCGTTTTGTAGGCGTGAATGCTGTTGGTGGAGCACGGATCCATGCCGACGCGGATGCCGCTCTCGGTCTCGATGATCACGTACGGAAACTGCTTGCAGACGTTCGGCTTGGCATCCATGCCAAAGCGGGCGTGGATGGAGCACAGTCCGTCGTCCTGCAGGAATGCGCACCGGCCGCCGTCGCGCAAAAGCCAGTTGTCATCGCCGACCGCCTCTTCAACGACACCGAGTTCCTTGGCGAGGCGCCGAACGCGATCGGCTTCTTCGCCGGGGCGCACATAGACTTTCGCGCCCTGACAGCAGGCGCCACAGCCGATGCAATTGTGCTGCATGGCCTCGATGATGAGGGGTTGTTTCGTCATGGGCGGCACAATAGCGCATGGGACGCAAATGCCCTGCACACCGATCTTTCGATCGGTTTGGACTGCAGAAGCGGCCATTTTGCGGTACACTCAAGAGTAGACGTCTCTTCACGTTTTCTTCTGGGTTTTATCTATGGCTATTTCAGAGGACGGCGACGGTCGGCGACAGAGTGCACCTGTCAACCTGACCCCCGCAGTCGAAACTGAGAGTGAGATTGTCTCCTCTCAGGAAGAGGAACACTCTTCCGAACTACTCCGCGATCCAGCGGCCGAAGTCAGCAATGCTCTGCATTCGCACTTCGGCAACGACATGATCGCAGCCAGCCTTGGTGGCGACACCATGGATGGCATGGGCTCCATCGTTGCGGGCGAAATGACGCTCGCACTCGGCGGTGTCGGCGAATCTGCGTCGAGCCCTATGGGCAGCAATGCCGCCATGCTCAAGGCCATGCGCGATGTCGAGGAGCGTTCCGACTATGACGCCAACGACGCATCGCTCAAGAGCTTGCGGACTGGTGGCGGCGAGACAATGCAGGCCGATGTGCGCGAGCGTTTTGAACGCGCCATGGACCACGACTTCAGCCACGTGCGCATCCACAAAGATGGCATGGCGGCGACGCAGTCAGCAGCGCTCAATGCGCACGCGTTCACGATCAGCGCCGATATTTGGTTCGGGTCGGGCGAGTACGCACCGGGCACAACCAAGGGCGACCGTCTGCTCGCCCACGAGCTCACCCACGTCAAGCAGCACGATGAGGGCCGAATCAGTCCCCACGGCAGTGACGGGCTCGACGTCTCCAAGCCGAGCGACCCGCTCGAGCAAGAGGCCTATGGCAACGAAATGCGTGTGGTTGGCTCCCTGAGCCAGATTGACAAGGACATCGCGGGCGAGGCCTCTGCCGAGCTCGAAGAAGACGTGTCCGAGTCCGTCGAACTGTCCAGTCCCGAAGTCGAGGCGCAAGCCGAGACCGACTCTGCAGACAGCGAGATCGAAGCCGGCTCCGAGGAAGAGCTCGAGATGGCTGGGGTCGAGCTTGAATCCGCTGGTGGTGGGGGCTCGGAATCTTCCGAAGTCGGCACCGACATGGGCGGCGATGGCGAAGCTGCCGGTGGCGGCGAAGCCTACGGCAGCATCATGCGTGGCGCTCGCAAGATGAACTCCGACCACCTCGGTCGCAACCTCGAAGAACTGCGCGATGCCGGCATCAACTTGGCCCGAGTGGCCCGGGGCGATGCATCTGAGATCCTGCGCGCTACGCGCGAGCTGCAGTCCCGACAGGGTCGTTCCGGTGCCACCAGCAGCGGCAACAAGCTCAAGACCAGCTCAGGCGGCTCGAAGCTGCCCCATGGTCCCTACGACAACCGCGACGAAATTCCGGTTGGCGCCCATTCGGGTGCCCCTGGCCTGATTTCCTTTGCCCATCGGGCCAGTGGACTCGCGGCCCCCGACTCCGAAGCTGCCGACAAGGCGATTCGCATGTCGTCGGGTGGCAAGCTGCCCACGGCGGTCGCCACCAAGATGAGCCGTGCACTTGGCCACGACTTCAGCAACGTCACGATCCACACCGACTCCGCTGCGGCCTCGGCGGCCAAGGCCCTGAACGCCCACGCCTTTGCGTTGGGTTCAGAGCTGTTCTTCGCCGAGGGTCAGTACGACCCGTCGTCGCAAAAGGGCCAAGAGCTGATCGCCCACGAGCTCACCCACGTCAAGCAGGCCGCCGAAGGACGCCTGCCCACCGCCAAGGGCGACGGCATGGAAGTGTCCACGCGCACCATGGGCGTGGAACAAGAGGCCTACGCGGCTCAGGCTCAGGCGAGCGAGATGTTGGCCGAGGTCGACGCGGTCGACGCAGCCGCCGAAGACTTCGCTCCTGTGATGGACGCAGCGGCGGACCTCGCTGGTGCCACGGGCATGGACATCACCCTCGACGCCCCAGCCGAGATGGACGCCATGAGCGCTGCTCCGGCGATGGCAGCGACGGGCATGGCCATGCGAAAGGACGATGGCACCGAAGACACGACGGGCGGCAAAGAAGAGAAAGCCTCCGCACCTGAAAAGGTCGAGCTGACCCTCGCCGGTAAAAAGATCACGATCAAGCTCGAAAAGGGCTCCGAGAACCTGACTCAGACGGTCGACATCAACGAAGAGGTTCTGCCTGGCGTGATGCTCGAGACCGCCGAGGTCAAGTTCGACGAATCCTGGAGCGTCAAGAGCGGCAAGATCGACGGCAAGCTGACCATCGGTGAGCTGATTGTCGACAATCCGATCAGCCTTGAGATCAAGGACAGTGGCCAAGTCTCGGCCAGCATCAAAGAAGTCCACATTCCGATGCCGGGCGATCTGCTCAAGGGCACGATGGACCTCGAGATCACGTCTGATGGTGTGGGTGGCGAGACCACGTTCACCTTCGACCAGGTCGACGTGGGCGAGGGCTTCACCCTCGACAGCGGCGAGCTGAAGCTGACGATCGAGCCCGGCGCCGAGACGGCGAGTGCCGAGGGCGAGCTGAAGGGCATGATTGCCGACAAGCTCAACTTCACCCTCACCGTCGAGATGGACAACAACCAGCTCGCGGGCAACATCGACACGACCCTCGAAAAGCCCATCGACTTGGGCTTCGACATCAAGCTCACCGGCGCGTCCCTCGGCGGCCGAATGAACCGCGAGAAGGGCACGACGATCGACGGCTCGGTCAGCTTCGACCTGGGTGGTTGGGCGACGGCCGACATCGAAGCTTCCTACGCTCTGCCCGCCAAGGGCGAGAGCAAGGGCGAGAGCCAAGGCGGCGGCGACGGCACGGACTCCGAGACGGGCGTCGACCCCTCAGCCAACTCTGGCGAGGCCCCCGCTCCGGCACAGCCAACCGGTGACAACGGCCCCTCGGCGCAGCAGGCTCCGGGCCCCGCAGAAGGCGGCGGCGTGGACCAGTCCGGCAGCGAAGAAGGCGTCGAGACCGGTGGCCCAGCGGGCCAGCTCGATGGTGCCAGCCAAGAGCAGGGCCAGGGCGAGCAAGGCGGCGGCGGCGGCGGTGGCGAAAAAGCCCAGCCGGTCATGTTGCCGTTCCCGAGCCCCGGCAAGTGGAACATGAAGGGCACGCTGACCCAGACCAAGGACCTCACGGTCAGCGAGGGCGTCAGCATCACCGACACCGTGGTCGAGGTGAACGTCAAGGACAACACCCTCGACATCGTGACCGTCAGCCAGTCGACGATCAACCTTCCGGACAACTGGAAGTGCGAGATCAAGAAGGGCAGCTACGCCGTCACAAACAAGGAATTCTCGGGCGAAGCCACGGTCAGTCTGACCGAGCCCAAGGACATGGGCAACGGCCTCAAGCTGACCGAAGTGGTCGCTACAGGCACGGTCGCCGGCAACAAGCTGACGACCATCACGGGCAACGTGACGGCTCTGTACGAAAAAGAGGGTGTGCCTCCGTTCAAGCTGACCCTCGAGGACATCACCTACGACGTCGAAAAGGGTGAACTCTCTGGTGTGGCCCGCGCCACCCTCGAAGAGGACTACCAGCTGACGTCCGGCAGTGCCGGCGGCTACGAGCTCGTGGTCAAGAAAGAGACGAACGTCTCGGGCACCCTGGCAGCCAACGAGCTGACCAAGGTCAACGGCTTGTTCAAGCTCATGCTGACCGAAAAGGGCGAGGACTTCATCAGCGCCGAGATCGACTGCGAGTACCCGCTGACCGAGGGCGGCAAGCTGTCTGGCACGGCGACCGCCAAGATTGAAAAAGAGAAGGAAGTCGCAACGATTTCCGGCAACAAGATGGTGTTGGCCAAGGGCAGCAACCTCACCGCGACCATCGCCGACAACGAGATCGAAAAGGTCAACGGCAAGCTCACGCTCTCCATCCGCGAAGACGAAGAGTGGGCCACGGTCGAGCTCGAGGGCGACTACCAGCTCAAGGGCGACGAATCGGGCTTCACCGGCTCGGCTAAGCTCACCGTCACCGGCGAGAAAGAAGTCGGCAAGGTCGGCAAGTACACCTTGGTCATCGCCCAGGGCGAGACGGCCGCCGAGGCGACCGGACACTTCGAGCAGAGCAAGCTGACCAAGATCGACGGCAAGATTCCGTTCCAGGTCAAGGATGGCGACGGCGCCCTCATGGAGGGTGCGCTCAGCGGCGAATACACCCTCGAGAGCAAGATGTTCACCGGCACCGGGTCGCTGTACCTGGCCCGCGACGTCGACTACGAGGTCAAGGGCGGCGTGGTTGTCCGGGTCAAGAAGGGCACCGGCGGCGAAGCGTCCATCAATGCGAACAAGGTCGAGACGATCACCGGCAAGGTCGATGCCGAGCTGTTGGTCGAGGGCGAAGTCGAGTTCGAGTTCAAGGGCAGCGGCACCTACGACGTCACCAATGACAAGGTCACCGAGGCCACGGGCACAGCGACCCTCAAGCGCACCCTTGAGCCGTTCGGCGCCGACGTCGTTCAGATCTCGAATCTGACCGCTTCGGCCGAGATCAAGGACAACGCGCTGCAGAAGGTCACTGGCGGCGCGGACATCAAGATTCCCAAGCTCAATGACTCCCACGGTCACTTCGAGATCACCTGGGAGAAAGACGGCGACAAGGACAAGATCTCCGGCGAGGGCAATGTCCACCTGGTCATCATCAAGGGCAAGGACGGCCGCGGCGCCGAAGGCGACGTGCTGTTCAAGTTCGACGGCAGCCAGTCCTTCTCGGTCGACGGCGACATCAAGTACCAGATCACAAAGGCGGTCGGCGGCACCATCGGCATGAAGATGGACGAGAAGATCGACCCCGAGATCGACGGCACCCTGACGCTCAACAGCGAGCTGGTCCCGGCGTCCGATCTGTTCCGCAAGGAACTCGACATCCTCCCAGAACAGAACATTCAGTTCGCAGCTGGCCCCGTGCCGCTGGTCTTGAAGTTCGGTGCTGCGGTTGGCATGGGCCTGGGCATGCAAGCCCTGGTGCTCAGCTCCGAGATTGGCATCTCGAAGTGGAAGCCACTGTCCGAGAACTCCACGGTTCCCGACTTCGACGCTCACGCGAAACTCGACTGGGGATTGCTCTTCGACGCCAAGGCGACCGCTTGGGTCAGTCTGGGCATCGGCGTGTCTGTGCTGTCGGCTGGCGGCGGCATGAAGGGCGCGGCCGAGCTCGACGTTCCCATCACTGCGGCGGCCGACGTCAACCTGCACGGTGGCAGCGAGGGATTCTGGGGCGACTTGGGCATCTCTGTCGGCGTCAGCGCTGGCCTGTCCTTCTCGCTCAAGCCGTACTTGTACGCCAACTTGTTCAGCAAGAAGTTCGAGCATGACTTCGACGGTTGGGACTGGGATCTCGGCGAGATTGCGAAGTTCGACTGGGGCACGACCTACCAGTTCGGCGACAAGAGCGGCGAGGTTGCAGGCTCAGCGACGAACGTTCCGGCGCCCGCGGCGAAACAGAAGCCGAATCAGAAGACTGAATCGAAGCCGGACATGGGTGGCAGCAGCACCTCTGGGCCGGCTGCGAAAGAAGGCGGTCCCGACCTGTCAGGATCGGGCGAAAAAGTCGCTGGAGACACCAAGGAAGAGGACAGCGGCGGCAAGTCCGAGATGGAAGAGCGCATGGACCTCATCCAAGATGTGGCCAAGGGCGTTGCCTCCATCGGCTACCTCATCGAGGTCATTGGCGACCTGCTGATGTGGGCCGCAGCGGCTGGACCCCTCGGTTTGGTCATTCGCCTCGTCTACAAGATGATCATCGGCGACATCACCTGGGGCAAGCTGTCCGACGCGGTGACTGGTGCCATCGACGGCATGGTCGCTTGCTACAAGCTCATCAAGCCCTACCTGCCCGACTGGTGGGCCAAGCTCAAGAAGCTCATCGACGACGGCATCAACCTGTTCGACGAGTGGTGGAACGGCGACACCCGCATGCACAACGCTGTGCAAAAGGGCGAGCACCTCAAGGCCGGTCCCGAGATGAAGGCCGAGATGGCCGACCGCATGCTGGACTTCTGGTCACAAGAAGCCCACAAGCGGTCCGTGATCACCCTGCTCGAGAGTGGCGACCACGACGCCATCATCGCCAAGGTTGGCTGGGGCACACTCAAGGACAAGATGACGGGCTGGAACGCCTCGGACAAGACCGAAGAGCGCTTCAAGGGCTGGTGTCAGAAGGTCGGCTACGGAAAGATGGTCTACGAAGAGGGCTACATCTACGACAGCTACGTCTGGAAGTGGACCCGCTAGACCGCTCCCTGAGCAACGACGGGCAGCCTGATGGCTGCCCGAATCGCGAGGCGACCTGACCGGTCGCCTCTTGTCTTCCTTGCCGTGCCTATTTGGCGACGCACTTCACGCTGAGGTGGTCCTCGGCGACCGTGCACTCGGTCTTGTCACTGGCACACCAGGCGACGAGCTTGTCGTCGGTGGTGGTGCAGGTCTCGCCCTCGCCACACTGGAACATGTCCTGCATGGGCTCGAACTTGTCTTTGGTGAG
>CAYYHT010000227.1:0-10115 GCA_964471355.1 uncultured Enterobacteriaceae bacterium | reverse complement strand
TACGCAGCTTCTGACACACTCCGGCAGACGCAGGCCGTCCACGCGGGCCGAGGCTCGGGCATGACTGGCGGCCAGTCAAACCGCGACGACCACGGACAGACAGGATGGGCTGGTTGGGTGACCGGCACCGATGCGCAAGCCGAACGGTATGCCCAGGCAGACAAGACCACGGCCGCCGCGCAGGAGGCATTGACCGAAGTGAACCGACGCGAGGGCAGCATCGACCGACTCGCAGTGGAGTTCGCAATCGAGGAGTACGGTCTCATCAGCGATGAATGGTGGGAGGTCGAACTGAAGATGGCCCAAGCCAAGACATGCTACGAAGACATCGAGAAGGAACAGTCAGGAGACGACAAAGACATGTACTGGAACGCCTACGACGACATGGCGCAGTGGTGGCACGATGGCATGTAGAGCACTCGGACTGGCTCTTGCCCTGGCTGCCTGCACCTCTAGCTCGGTGACCTCGGAATCAACACCGCCCGACTCAAAGGCCCAGTGCGAGTTCGGTGACTTGGCAGCCTGCAACGAGCACGGAGTCGACCTCTACGAAGCCGGCAAGAGCGAGCAAGCCCTCATCCCGCTCAAAACGGCCTGTGCCGGCGACCTTCCGCGAGGGTGCACGAATCTGGGCATCGGGCAAAACACGTTGGCAGCACCTGACTACACAGGCGCCATCGCGTCTTTTACCCGAGCGTGCGAACTGGGTCACGCGACAGGCTGCAGTGAACTTGGCTCCGCATTCATCGACCGGCAAGCCCACATTGACCTCGAAGCTGCCCGAAAATTCAAAGACAAAGCATGCGAACTCGGCTCTATGGACGGTTGCAGTGACTTCGGCATGCTGCTCGCCCGCGGTGAAGGCGGTCCTGCGGACATGGACAGGGCCGTACAACTCTTCCAGAAGGCCTGCGCTGCCGACGTCGCCTCGGGATGTGGCCGCCTCGGCCTCTCCTACCAGCACGGCTTTGGCGGACTGCCGAAAGACCTCACCAAGGCGAAGGAGCTGTTCGACCAGGGCTGCAAGGGCGGTGACGAAGAGGCTTGCGCGAATCAGAAGGGTCCGTGAACCAACTTCCACCACCCGTCCTGCTCGCTCCGCTCCTCCTCATCTTCGCGTGCGCCGGTGGAGAACCCGCCGGAACGGTCGTGATCGAACTAGATCCGCGTACCGAGGCCTGGGATGGGTGTGAAAGCGGCGACGCCAAAGCCTGTCGTTCCTTCGGTCAGATGCTCGCGGACGGCAAAGGCGGTGACGTCGACATGCCTCGCGCAATCGACTCATTCCAACGAGCGTGCTCGCTCGGCGACGCCCCTTCCTGCACGCACACGGGCTTCCTCCACGCCCAGAAGGGAGAGCCCCAGTACGACGCCAGAAAGGCGCTGAAGTTCTATGGGAAGGGATGCGAAGCCGACCGTCCCAAGGGGTGTGAAGGCGCGGGCGTCGTGGCTCGCGATCACCTCAAGAACCCGGCGGACGCGGTTCCATACTTTCAGCGTGCGTGCGACCTCGACCACTTGGAGTCGTGCAGCACCCTCGGCACGATGCACTCTCATGGCGAAGGGACGGCCGCAGACACGGACAAGGCCTCGGAGTACTACGCGAGAGCGTGCCCCAGGCTGCCGTTCGCCTGCGCGAATCAAGGCATCATGGTCGAAGAGCAGCTGAAGGACTTCGCAGGGGCCAAGGCGCTCTACGAGCAGGCTTGCGCCTTGGACTCGGACCTGGGCTGCGAGCGTCTGGCGGCGTTGTACCTCTATGGAAAGGGCGTCAGGCAAGACGGGTCCTTGGCTGTCGCCAACTTCGAGAAAGCGTGCGAGCTGGGCAGGGGAAGCTCCTGCGGCAACGCATCGCTGATGTACTCGCAGGGCGTCGCGGGGGTCCCCATCGACGCGGCGAAGGCCGCGGCCCTGAGAAAAAAGGCCTGCGAACTCGGGAATCAGAAGGCCTGCGGCTAGCTCAGGCCTGCGCCTTTTACCCCGCTCCGGAAGCCGATATTCAGCCGCTTCCTGTCCCGCCGCGATGCACACACCCCTCACGCCCACAGTCCCCCGCCACCTCCAATCAACTCAGCCCGGCGGCATTCCCCGCACCAGTGGAGGAACCCCCTGGACCGTCGCTGACGTGACTTGAGCGGCGAGTAGATCCACGAAAGCCCGCACCTTTTGCGCCAGGTGTCGTCGGCTTGGGTACACCGCATAGATGGGGAGCGACAGGCTTCTCCACCGCGGCAGCACTCGAATCAACCGGCCCGCTGCCAAGTCGTTGTGGGCGAGCATCGGCGGCAGGAACCCGATGCCCAAGCCGCCGATCGTGACCTGCCGAACCAACTCGATGCTGTTTGCTACACAGCGGCTCGGCAGCGGCACTTCGAGCTGCTCCTCGCCATCGTCGAAGGGCAGCGTGACCGTCTCCTGGTCGTGTCGGTAGATCAGGTTCGAGTGACGAGCGAGCTCGCTGGGATGAGTGGGGGTGCCGCGTTTGGCCAAATACTCCGGACTCGCCAACATCCACCCCTCCATCTCGGCCAGCTTGCGAACGACCAACGAGGAGTCAGCCATGCTGCCCACCCGAATCGCCACATCGATGCGTTCATCGACCAGATCGACGTCGCGCTCGTTGGTGATCACCTGCACCGACATGCCGGGGTGCTGCGCTAGATAGGACACCAAGACCGGGCCGAGAAGCGTCTCAGCAAACAACTGAAACGTCGTCACGCGAAGCGTCCCCTGAGGCACCTCGGCCCGACTACGAACCCACGCCTGAGCTTCATCGGCAGACTCCACTGCCCGCAGGCCCCGTTGGAAGTAGCCCTCCCCAATCTCGGTGAGCTGAACGCGACGGGTCGTGCGCTGAAGCAATCGCACCCCCAGCCGCTTCTCCAGCTCCCGCACCCAACGACTCACCGTCGATGTGGGCATGTCCAAGGCCCGTGCCGCGGCAGTGACTCCCCCGTGTCGAGCCACCTCGACGAAGACCCGCAGCTGATTGAGGTCGTCATTCATTATCCCTCCAGTGGAATAGTTTATCCCAAAGGTGGAGCGTGCCGCAGCGGCAAGCGCGCATAGCTTGCAGGTCTGAAATCCATCCAGGAGCCTCTGATGAAAGCCATTCGCATCCACAACTACGGCGACGTCGACACCCTTAGCTACGAGGACGCACCGCTGCCGGAGCCCGGACCCGCGGATGTTCGCCTTCGAGTGCACGCTGCGGCGGTGAACCCTGTGGATTGGAAGATCCGCGCTGGCTACCTCGCTGCGATGATCCCGTACCAGATGCCCCTGACCATTGGGTGGGACGTGTCGGGTGTCGTGGAACAGGTCGGCTCTGAAGTGACCCACCTGTCCGTGGGGGACGCCGTGTACAGCCGTCCCGACATCACCCGCGACGGCAGCTATGCCGAATACATGGTGCTGCGCGGCTCCGAGGTGGCCTCCAAGCCCGAGACCCTGTCCCACAACGAAGCTGCCGCGGTCCCACTAGCGGGGCTCACCGCCTGGCAGGCCCTGTTTGAGCACGCTGGGCTAAAGAAGGGCGAGCGGGTGCTGATTCATGCGGGCGCCGGAGGGGTGGGCAGCTTCGCGATTCAGTTCGCCAAGTGGGCCGGAGCCCATGTCATCGCCACGGCATCTTCGACGAACGAGGCGTTGATTCGCGACCTGGGCGCGGACGAGTTCGTGGACTACCGCACGCAACAGTTCGAGCAGGAGTTGGCCAAGGTCGATGTCGTGTTGGACACCATCGGCGGCGATACGCAGGCCCGCTCAATTCAGCTGCTCAATCCCGGGGGGCGCCTGTTCTCGGTGGTGGGGACTCCCGACGAGGCCGCGCTCGCAGCGGTCGGTGCCACCGGCGGCATCTTCATGGTGCAGCCAAGCAGTGAGGACCTCAAACGCATCGCCCAGCTGATCGATGACGGCACAGTCCGGGTCATCATCGACTCGGTATTCCCCTTGTCAGAGGCCCGTGCAGCCCACGCCAAGAGCCAGACCGGCCGGGCCAAAGGCAAGATCGTGCTCGAAGTCGTGCCCGCCTAGGGAATCGCACACCACCGATTCGCGTTCTGCTCGCCGCTCGCCGTGCGTTCGGGCGGCGACGTGGCCGTTAAGAACCCACCTCGACGTTCGCATGAGCAGCCACGAACCAGTCGAAGTCCCCCACGCTGACGATCAAGTTGAACGGGCCCGCAACCTCGGGGACCGTCCACGTGACCGTGGCGGTATTTGCTGAGTGGTCGATGGCGCTCAATTCGCAGCTGCCGCCCCCTGTACGACAGGTCAACTGGCCGTCGTAGCCAGGGTCCCAGTCTGCCCAAGACAGGGCGTAGCTCAGCACCTCGCCGGGAAGCGCCGTCGAGCGCTGCGGCGATAGGGCTGGGAACGCCTTGACGTCCATCAGCGTGACACGGTCCCAGGTTGAATTCATCCCTGGGCTGAACCACGCCTGGGCGCCGTCGATGGTGTTGTTCGACACTTTGTTGCCCACCGAGAAGCGCGCCAGCAGCGCCCCATCTGCCGGGCGCGTCGCATCGAGCACATAGACGCCACCAAAGTTGTCGGCCACCCACACCCGGTCGCCATCGAGCACCGCCGAGTGCCCGCCGTTCACGGGGTCCCAACCAGGCAGTTCCGCTGAGAGCGAGGGATTGTCGGGGTCGGTGACGTCGATCACCTCAAGACCGGTCTTGGAGGGGATCCAAGCGCCCACTCCGTTGCTCGCAACGCCAGAAGGTCCCAAGTTCCAAGGGTCGTGGGTGAGCTCGCCGTGAGTGACGGGCGTGCTGGGGTCGCTGACGTCGACGATTTGAAAGTTCCAACCAAATTTATCGACGACGTAAGCAAAGTCGCCGGACCGTGCGATACCGCTAATTCCAGACATGGTTTCGCGCGGGGGCGAGGCCGACAGCTCCACCAAGGCTGACGGCGCGCTTGTGTCGTAGGCGTACAGATTCCAATCTCCGGTCCCGCCTACGTAGAGCACGTCAGCGTCCCAGGTCATGGCCATGTCGCCCAAGATGGAGCCCGGCGTGCTGCCCAACAGGGCGGGGCTGGCAGGCTCCGACACATCGAAGAGGCTGACCCGCGACCCCAGCGCGACGGCAAGCACGCTGCCATTGACGGCCAGTTTGCGCGCATCTTGTCCGCCTCCAGGCCAACTGCCCAGCTCAACGGGATTGGTCGGGTCGGCGACGTCCCAACAGCTGAAGCCATTGAGCCCGTTGGCGACGTAGGCCGTCGTGCCGTTTACGGCGACATCGTAGGGCGTCGGCGTATCAAAATGCGACGTGAACAAGCGATCACCGCGCCGGGCGAGATCCATCACCTGAACGCCGGCCTGGGCACCTACTAGCACTGCGCGGGTGCCGTCGAGGTGGGCTTGGGTGACGGGAAAGCGCGTGGACCAAGCGTCGTCGAGCACGGGATTGGCCGGGTCGGTCAAGTCGTAGCTGTGAATCACCCGCTCTTGCACGCCAAATGTGTAGGCGCGATTGCCCGAAACGTGCACATCACTGCCGCCCCACATGCTGTTGAAAACCTGAACCGGCGGCGAGCCAAGCGTCGCTGTGGTCGCATCGAACGCCTTGAAACCACTGGCGTTCGTGTAGACAAAGCGATTCGAGACATCGAGCCCTCGCGTGCCGATGTTGATTTGGTCGTAGCTGGCAAAACCCATGGCCGTGGACCAACCACCGGAGAGATCGAACATCGCGAAGCCGTCTCGCACGCTCACGTACAGCACTTGGTCGACCACGCGTGCGGCGCGGATCGTCAAGCTGGGGTCCGTCGAGAATTCGATCGGCGCCGACAGGTCGGTCACGTCGAGCCAATACATGCCTGAATCGGGATCGGTGACGACGAGGTTGGGCCAATCGACAGCCAACCCAGTGACGCGAACCAACGAGCCACCACGGTCCCAGCTGCCGACCAACACGGGGGCCGTTGCGTCGCTGATGTCGATGAAGTGCACCACATCGTTGAGCCCGGCAAACAGCATCGAGCCAGATACGACCAACGTCGATACGCCGGAAGCAAAGCCCCAATTGCCAGCGAGCGCCAGGCGTGAGACCTCCACCGGTCGCGCGGGGTCGGAGATGTCGAAGGCCACGAGCTCTTGGCTCGCATAGCGGCCCACCCACGCGATGTCGCCAGAGACGGTCACCATCCGGCCGAACCCGTCGTCGCCCACAGTGAACAGCGGATTGTCCCAAAGCACGGCCTGGCCGGCACCAGCACCAATCGCCGTGATGCTCACGCCATCGGGGGCCGAAGCCGTGGTGCCGTCGCTGACGGTCACCTGGAACGCGAGGGTCTCGGGGGATGAAGGAGCGGTGAAGGTGGGCGCCGCGACGGTGCTGTCCGACAGCGTCACCGCGGTGCCGCCCGTTTGCGTCCAAGCGACGCTCAACCCGTCGCCATCCGGATCGCTGCTGGCGCTCGCGTCGAGGGTCACGACCGTGTCGACCACCACGTAGACGTCCGGCCCCGCGTCCGCGGTAGGCGCGCCATTCGTGGGGTCGGTGTCCGTGTCCGTGTCCGTGTCCGTGTCCGTGTCCGTGTCCGTGTCCGTGTCGGTGTCGGTGTCCGTGTCGGTGTCGGTGTCCGTGTCGGTGTCGCTTTCGCCTTCGCCGCCAGAGTCGTCGCCGGTTTCGGGCGGTGGGTCACATGCAAAGAGAGCGAGGAAGAGCAGGAGGGAGCTGCGCATGGGCCATGGGTATCGGGACCGTCCGCGGCCTGCCAGCGTGGCCCCCCGGACCGCCACGCCAGCTCCCTACTCTGTTTCATGCAGAGCAAACCGCACGCTGGCGCCACACCGTTACTCCACCCCTCCCCTCCGCCAGGAACCATTGTGGAACCCCACCTCACCCTGCTCCCAGACCGATTGACCTTCACCCAGGGAAGGAGCCGTCGCGGTGACATCGAAGTCGAGCTTCGCGGCGCCATCCAGCTGGACCCGTCCCTCGCTTGGGAAGACACACGCCTGTACGCCGCTGTGCTGGGGGCCAAAGGCGAGGTGCTGGCGACCAACTACCGACGCTTCACCCCCGGCGAAGAGACCATCGACGACCTGTGCATTTTCCAGTTCGATGTCGACCTCAACGCCTCGTTGCTGAGCGCCGCAGCCGCGGTCGAAGTCTGGGCCCTCGGCATGTTCAAGGAGCGACGCGCCCCCGTCTCGATGGCGCTGAAAGACCTGCCAAAGCCCGCCAACGGCTCGAGCACCCTGTTCAGAGCAGACGGATTCACCGTGCAGCGCGGCACCCTCGAGCGCGATGGCGACGTGCGCATCTCCGTCTACACCCAGTGCGCCTTTGCCCAAGGCACTCGCGTCAATGAACGAGGCGCGCTGCAGCTGACCCTGTTCGATGCGGCCGGAGCCGTGGTCTTCCACGAAGATGAGCGATTCGACACCTACGGTGGGGGCCAGGGCCCCGCCAACATCGGCGAGTACGTGAACCTCAACGAACCCGCCCTCGACGCCAGCCAACGCCTGCAGATGCAAATCCTCCTGGAACGCTTCGTGACCTCCCAGCGGGTGCGGGTTCCGTGGTCAGAAGTCGTGATGCTGCGCACCACCGACAACTAGCCGGTCTTGCACCGTGGGCAGTGGCAGGACGCCCAAGACAACGCCGCGATCGAGTGCTGGATGCCGCCCGCGCGAGGGCCGGTGTTTCCCTTCGTGTCCGCGGTGTTCACCCCCCAAGGACGCGCCCCGCTGGACATGCCCGAGCGCATCGGTGGAGCTGCCATGCAGCCAGGAGACCTTCTGCTGTTCGAGAACGGGGTTGTTCACGACAAGCCGCGGCAAGTGGGCAGCGAGCGGGTATTTCGGGCAGCACTTGCGCTGCGGGCCACGCGTAAGGTGGACCGGGAGCGAACCCAGGACACAAGCTGGCTGCGTTGGTTTGCACGACACGCCCGGGCCGACCCCGATGGCGTGCGGTTGCTGGCTCGAAACCCCTATTTCCAGCGACTGCTTCGCGAAACAGCCACCCTCGACGATGCGCCGGTCGACCCGCGCAAGCTGATCAAGCACCACGACCACGATTGGCCCGCGCTCGTGGCCGCCCTGGCGGGGTGACCGCTCCATCCTCTTCGCAGGACTGGCCGGGTCGGTCCTGTGCGCGCCGATATGGCCTCGGCCATCCAAGGCTTTACAGAATGGTGTCTTATCCTTTACATTAAGGTACCCCTTGACAGTGTCGGACGGCATTCCCCGCCGTGTGACGATGACGGGGGGCCATCCAATTGTCAGGTCGCCCGGCCTGAATAGGAGCCCAAATGGAACTGGATCCCCTTCTCCCCGAAGACGAAATTCCACACCTGAGCGATGACGACGTCTCCCGCCTCGACGCCGCTCTCGCCGACTACCAGCTCGACCCGCGCTACGACGAGGCTGACCTGTACATGACCTACGGCGGCGACTGAGCGCTGCGCGAGTCGGAATCCACTGCCTGACCGCAGCATTGGACGTCTCGGGCTGCTCGCCGAACAGGGTACATCCCGGTGATTCTCGAGGCCGCTCCGGCACAGGCCACCTTCTCTGAGTTCACCGGGCTGTAGCCACTCAGGTGGCGGTCCCAGCCCGCCCCAGAGCCACCCACGCCCGAACCCAAGGTCCCTGGTCGTGACGGCTTCTCACATCGGTTCGCCGATGAAGATGTCCATGCGCAGGAATCCGCGGTCCCGAATGGGGATCAGCGCCTTGTAGGCGTCTGACGCGAAGACAGCGGCCAAGGCCTCACGGTCGGGGAAGTCCATGATGAGAACGAGGGCTGGGGTGTCCCCGTTGATGACCTCGGTCACCTTCATTCGCTTTGCGGGGCTGCCGCCCAGTCCATCGAGCAGCGGCGCGGACTGCTGGAGGTACCCCTTCATGTCGGCCATGTTTTCGGGGTTGGGAACGGCGTTGGCGATCAAAGTGCAGGGCTGTGGCATCGAATTCCTCGTTCTCCAGAGTGGAGTGCCTGCAACATAGGCTCCCGACGTGTCGCAGAAATGCGGCAATACTGCACATAGGTGATGCATAATTACCGCATGGAAAATTGGGACGACCTGCGCTTCTTTCTCGCCGCCGCACGGACGGCAAGCTCCCGACGAGCCGCACGAACACTCGGCGTCAACCAGTCGACGGTCGCAAGGCGAATTCGCCGGTTGGAAGCCGATTCCGGGCTTGGGCTGTTCGAGAGGAGTCCCGACGGCATGGTGCTCACCGACTTCGGACGCCAGCTCGCCGCCGAGGCCGAGAAGATCGAAGAGTCCTTCACAAACCTCGACCGCATGGTGCTGAGCTGGGACGACCGGCCGACCGGCAGCATCCGCTTCTCGGTAGCCGACGGCCTGCTTCCCCTGGTCGGGCCGATGGTCTCTGAGGTCGGGCGCAAACACCCTGGAATTCGGGTCGAGGTCGAGGTCAACAACGGGCTCTCGCGTGTCTCCCAACTCGAAGCCGACGTGGTGCTGCGGGTCGCCTCGAGTCCCCCCGCGACCCTGGTCGGCCGGCGCATCGGCACCCTGGTGGGTGCTCCCTATGCCTCCCATGCCTATCTGCAGAACGCAGCGGACCTACCGCTTGCAGAGCATCGTTGGGTGCGCTGGGCCAAGCCCTGGCAGGATTTCCCAGTCGAGCGCTGGATCAGTGCGAACGTTCCGACTTCGCATGTGAAGGCCACCGTCAACTCCAACCAGGCCCTGATGTCGCTGGTGGCCCAGGGGCTGGGAGTGGGCTTCTTGCCTTGTTTCGCAGCGGACGCCGACCCGCGCTACATCCGGCTCGGCAAGCGCGTGGAGTTGGCAGCGGCGGTCTGGCTGCTCACCCACGAGGACTTGCGGCGCACGGGAAGAATCGCCGCGTTCATGAAGGTCGTGGGCGAGGCCCTGCTAGCAAAGCGAAGGACTATCGAAGGGCCATTTCCGGACGCTGAGCTCGAGGGCATCGTGCCCTGCGGCGACCTTGACGATTACGGATTGCGCCTCACATGACGGGGGCGGGCGCGCCGCCTGCTTCAGCCCGCCCGCAGAACCCAGATCATCTCGGTGGTGCCGTCGTCCCTCGGCTCGCCGCGGAAGTCGCCGAGCACCTCGACCACGTCGAAGCCGCTGCGCAAGATGAGCTG
>CAYYHT010000226.1:0-10115 GCA_964471355.1 uncultured Enterobacteriaceae bacterium | reverse complement strand
GGGTGAAGCGCAGCTGGTTGTCGTGCACAGCCAGGGCCCACATGCCCTTGCCTTCGCCGAACTGTTCGATCTCGACCTGGTGCATGAGCGTGCCCGCGTCGGGGCGGATGAACGTCTCGCGTTCGTGCTCAACTGGGGCTTCGAAGGGATTTTCTGGAGTACTCATGGGGTGGTTGCTAACACCCCCGCGCAGTTCGCTGGCCTACCAGATGAGGAAGGGCAGCGCCATGACGTACAGGGCGAAGCCGGCACCCACTCCCAGAACGTGCTGCACGATGGCGACCTTGGCGCCGACACCGATGCTCTTGCGCACAGGCGGCTTGCATGAGCCAGGCGGGCACCGCAATTGCGACGACGGGAGCGGCGATCTGAAGAGCAAACGGGACGACGGGAAGGATGGGCAGCGCCATGGGAGACCTCGGTGGTTGAAACTCGTCCCCGGAACGAAGCAACCACCGCTGGCCTTACAACTCAGATCGTTTTCTGATCAAAAATCCGCGGCGATGCTGGCTAATTTGGCTGCGGCGGCGCACTTGGCCTCGTCGGTCTCGGCGTCGGCGAGTCCGACCTCGGTCACGACTTTCTGGGCTTCGATGGTGGCTACGTTGGCGGCGATCGCCTCGTCGGTGCAGGTACCCTCGGCGTCGGAGGGGGTGGCGGCGGCGGCCACGACCTTGGCCGCATCTGGCCGTATTCGGCCTTGAATGGGTGCAGCATCGCCTCGCGCTCGGCGGACATCGTGGTCGGCTGGGCCGGCGGTGCATCGGCTGGCACAGCAGGTTCGGCTGCCTCGACGGCGTCATCGGGAACGGGTGTGGGCTCTGGTTCGGCAGAGCGTGAGCCGCAGGCGGCGAGAAGGACGAGCAACAGGGGATCGGTGCGCATGCCGCAGTCTACAGCCCGCTTCCATCCCTGCGGGGGTTGGGCTACCGTTCGGCCTGACAAGAGGTCGTGTGAGTTCCAAGGTCGAAGCGGAGGGCTGGGTGATTCACCCGTGGCTCTTCCCATTGCTTCCGTTGCTGTTGTTGCTGGCCAACAACGCCGGTGAGGCGTCGCTGTGGGACTCGCTGCGCATTGCCATCGTCATGGAGCTGTGCGTCACGGTCGTGTACCTCGGCGCTGTGCGCCTGCTCGGCAGTCGCCACGCCGCGGCGACCTTCTGCACCTTTGCGGTCGGCCTGCTGTTTACCTACCAGGGCATCGAGCGGCTGCTGGTCGCTGTGCTGCCGTTTTGGATGGGTGGCTGGGTCTTCTGGATGTCTCTCGCGACCCAGTGTGCGGTGCTCGTGGGCCTAGCGCTGCTCATGCGCGGAGACACGGTCTCGTCCGACTTGTCCGATGTGCTCAACACCGTGGTCGGCGGGCTGTTCGCGCTCAACGTGGGCCGGTGGCTGTGGACCGGCTTCATGGCGGCGTCGCCGGGTGTGGCAGGGCCTGGACAGACGCCTGCAGCACCACCTGTCGTCCAGCTTCAGCTGCCCGACAAGCCGCCTGACATCTATGTGATCTTACTCGACGGCTATGCCCGCCAAGACGTGCTCGACGATGTGTATGGCTTCGACAATAGCGAGTTTGTGAGCGGGCTACAGGCGCTGGACTTCAAGGTCCTCTCCAAGGCCCGGGCGAACTACCCGGTGACCCGGCTGGCTGTGCCGGCGGTGATGCGCGGCAGCTACCTCGACGATGTGGCGGCCCGCATCGGCCCTGAGAGCATGGCGATTCGCCCGTTGATCGACGCCACAGACAATGGTGCGATGTTGAAGGCGCTGCGCGATGGGGGCTACGACGTGGTTCAGATCGGCTCAGAGGTGCTGTATACGCGCATTCCTTCGGATCGGTCCTGGGCCGAGTCCGCGGGCATGCTCGAGCCCACTGAGTACGAGTGGATTGTGCTGCAGATGACGGCCCTGCCCGAGCTGTTCATTCGCCTGAA
Source organism: uncultured Enterobacteriaceae bacterium (assembly GCA_964471355.1). Lineage (GTDB taxonomy): Bacteria > Myxococcota_A > UBA796 > UBA796 > CAYYHT01. Next base: position 8,182 of record CAYYHT010000226.1, on the reverse strand, counting down.
CCTGCCGTGGTCCCGCACGGCCATCCACCGGCGTCGGGTCGAGCACGACCTGGCCTCGCTGCAGGCCGAGGCGAAGCTGCGCGGCCCTCCAAAGCTGGTGTTTGCCCATATCTTTACGCCGCATCCGCCCTTCGTCTTTGGTCCCGAAGGCGAGGTGCGAAACTCGGACATGGAGTTCTATCAACCCTACGGAGTGGACCGGCAACGCACGCTGATGGGCGAGTACAGCGACCAGCTTCAGTACGTGAACGGGCCGATTCTGCAGGCGGTGGGCAACATCATCAAGGACTCCGAGCGCGAGCCCATCGTGGCGGTCTTTGGGGACCACGGACTTCGCCTGTTCCTGTCCCAGACCCTCGACGAGACCTGCCTGCGCGAGAGCTTCAGCATCCTGCATGCGCTGCATCTGCCCCAGGATGTCGAGCTGCCACAGACCCTGAGTCCGGTGAACATCTTTCGGGTGATCTTCGACAGCCAGTTCGGCACCGAGCTTGGCCTGCTGCCCGACCGCTCCTTCTATACAGACCGGGACCACCTGTACGACCAGACCGAGGTGACAGACCAGGTCGACGGCTGCTCAGTCGAGCTTCCGGCTCCGTAGCAGGTACAGAGTGCGTTCAGACCCCTCGACCGGGGTGCGCTACATCAGCAAGAACGCCATACTTCCTGCCATTGTCACCCATTCGATCGGGTTCATCGGCGGTCGCAACATGACCAGACCGCGCACCGCGAACAGGTAGATCAGGACCGGCCCATCCTGGCTCTTGAATGCGTGCTCCCAGGTCCCGGGTTCCAGCAGCGCGAAGCTGGAATCGTCCATACGGTATCCGAGCGTGCGAAAGAACAGGGGCATCACCGTGACCGAGGCCACCCGTCCAGCGTTCGCATTGGCGAACAGGTCCGCGAGTGGACGTAGGGTATCCAGCTTGCTGCGGTGCCTGGGTTCGGCGTAGGACACGATCCACACCAATCCGGCGCACAGCGCCAGCTGAAAGGCCAGCGTGCCAATCGTGTCCATGTTGCCCAGGAAGAGCAGGACAAAGAGACCCCAAACCGGCACCAGCACCACCACCGCCAGCAGCGCCCAGCCTACCCGGCCCATGCGCTCTGCCAGCACCTCCCCATCCTCCTCATGGAACATCGCAAAACCGAGCACGATCAGGAGGAGCACCCAGAACATCGAGCCGTATGGATCGACGTAGGGGGCCGTCACTGGGAGGACGAACGACGCCATCACCACTGCGTCAGAGGCCATGCCGCTGGACACGCGATCGAGGGGCGACGTTGGAGGCGACTGCATCGTTGGAGGCTAGCTCAGGCGCGTCAGGCTCAGCATCCAGCGGCTCGAGATCGTCGTCGACCAGACCGAGGTGACCGACCAGGTCGACGGCTGCTCAGTCGAGCTTCCGGCTCCGTAGCAGGTACAGAGTGCGTTCAGACCCCTCGACCGGGGTGCGCTCTTCGACCTCGAAGCTGTGCAGCATCGCGGCTTCGAAGCCCTCGGTGGTGTAGTCGGGGAAGCTGTCCTCGCGCATGGAGAGCATGAGCTTGACCTGGCTGTCTGTGCGCGGCACGAACTCGATGATCAGATGCCGACACAGGGTCGCGAACCAGGCTCCCAGCTGCTGAAGCGGCACGTGATTCGAGATGGCCAGGTGGTGGACCAGGGCCAGGGCCATCGCGACGTCACACGGTCCTCGGTCGGTCAGCGATGGCCGCTCGGTGTGGGCCCAGCCCAGCGATGGGCTCGGGTTGTCCAGGCTCTGCAGCAAGGGCAGGACGTTGGTGGCGCCGGACTGCTTGAGCCCTCGGTAGTGCCGTTCGACCGCCGCGGGATCGATGTCGGCAGCCACCGTATAGGCACCGGTCTCTGCGGCGATCTTGCTGTACACGCCGGTGTTTGCGCCGAGGTCCCACACGGTCTTGGGGGTGGTCTTTTCAAGCCACCCGGCGATGGTGCGGCCCTTGAACGAGGCGGCTTGCTGGGTGTAGTTGGTGTTGTCGTAGTAGTCGGCCCACTCGGTGCCGCTCGGATTCCACTGCAGGGCTTGCACGGTGTTCTTGAGGCTGTCGATCAGCCCGGTCATGCCGGTCTGCGAGACCGTGGCCTGCTTCGCCTGGTCCGTCGAGGCGCCCTGAGCGTGCCGGTTGGTGCTCTTTGCGTGCAGGTGGATGTGGGTCAAGATGCCGAAGTTCAGCCACGAGGTGGCCGGCAGCAGGCGGCTGGCAAGGTCCAGGTCCACACCGTCGATCTGCGGCCGCAGCAGCGATGCCAGGCGCATGTCGACCTTGGCGATGAGCGCGAGCGGAGCCAGGAAGTGCTGGCAGAACTGCCCATACGCAATCCAGGGACTTCCCTCTTCGTAGGTCTCGAACGACAGGGTGTCGATGAACACCGGCTTGCCGCCTAGGAACTGCACGTTGTAGGCGCTGGCGTCTTTGAGCATCATGCCGCGCTTGAGGGCCAGCTTCTGCATGCGCAGCGTCAGCAGGGCGGCGTCTTTGAGCTGCCCAAAGCACCACTCATAGGGGAACGAGATGAAGGGCACGGGCTGTGGTCGCAAGACTCGGTGGGCCCCTGCGGTCTCTGGCAGGTCGAGGGTGACCTCTTGGTGTGGAATCAACAGCTGCTTGTCGGTCAGCTTGGCGTACAGCCCGGAGTCCATGAGCTTGTCGTAGTGCGGCGCATAGGACGGCATCACCGTGCGGTGGATGACCCCCTCATGGCGAAACACGAACCCACTTGGGTCGCGAAATGAACCTGCGACGCGGTCGGTCACGTGTCGTCGTCGTCGTCGTCTTCGTCTTTGGGAGCGTCCATGCCGAGCATCTGCTTGGCCTTGCCCATGACAATGCGGGCATAGACCAGGGCCCCGAGGACGACGGCAGCGAGGGCCTGGAACAGGAAGCTGCCCGAGATTGGGTCGAGGTAGGCGAAGGGAATCACGGCGCCACTATAGACGGTTGTGCCGGGTGCGTCTTCGCTGCTGGACCTTGATAGAGTGCGGCCGGATTGAGTGCACCTCCCGCCGAACGCAAGCCCGTCGATGTCGCATTGGTCATTTCTGCCCAAGGAGGCGACCGAATCGCGTGGCGGGCCCTGTTCGATCAGTTTCAAAAGCCGGTGTTCGCGTACTGCTTGTTGGCCTGCAACCACAAGCGTGAAGCGGCTACAGAGCTGACTCAGGACGTGTTTGTGCGCATGTACAAGGGTCTGCCTGCGCTCAAGAATCCCGAGAAGTTCCGGTCGTGGCTGTTCACCATCGCGGCCAACGTGGCCCGAAACAAGTGGTCGGCCAAGGGGTCGAACCGGCGGGCCATGGCGGCGTTCATGTTGGAGCAGGATGTGCACCGGGTCAGTGATGAACAAGTGGAGCGGCAGAGTCGCATCGACGTGGTGAAGCGCGCGTTGATGGGCATCGAGGACGACCAGATGCGTCAGATTGCCCTGTTGAAGTACACCGAGCCCGAGCACACGACGCGTCAGATCGCCGAGAAGTTGGGCATTCCCCACGGCACTGTGACGGTGAAGCTGATGCGGTTCCGCAAGCGCTTCAAGGATGTGCTGGTGGCCGCGTTGGGCGAGGAGGAAGCCGTTGTCTGATTCCCTTGCCCTGCAAAAGCTGATGGCCGGTGCACTCGATGACGACGTGCGCACAGCGCTTCAGGCCCGCATCGACGCGGGTCATGACCCCCACGACATCTTGGTCGAGCTCGAGTCTGGCGACCTGCTGGCCGCGGTAGCCGGTGACCCGTTGTCCGCATCAGAGCAGGATGATCTGTTTGCCAGCATCTTGGCGGGGGTGGACGCCGAGACTGCTGATGTTGCCCAGCAAGACCAGTCGCCGGCTCCTGTAGCTGTGCCTCGGCCAGCGAATAGCACCCGCTGGTTGGGTCCGCTCATTCTGGCCGCGGTCGCGCTGCTGGCGGTGTTGCCTGCGGTGCTCCAACCGACCGACCCCTACGATGGGGTCAAAGGCGATGTCGTCGTGCCCGAGCTGCGGGTGTTCCTGGGGGATGGAAAGGGCGGCGTGTCCTCCGAGTTGGTGTCCCCGGCCACCGTGGAGTCCGGAGCGGTGTTGTTGTTCCGATACGGCTTGACCGTGCCGAGCGAGGTCGAGCTGTTGGTGCGCGAACAAGGCGAGCAGAGTGCTGGCTGGAAGAGCGATGGCGTGCAGCCACCGGGCGAGTACGAGGTGACGGCGAACGGTTCGGTGTTGGCCTTTGGCGTCGACAAGCCGGTGGAGTTTGCCCTTGTGGTGGGCGAGTCAGAGCCGGTGTGGTTCGAGGTCAAGCTCAAGAGCTGGTGACCACCGGTTAGAATCGGCGTGGGAGGTCCGATGGCTGTCTTGCCGGATCTGCAGAAACAAGCGCGAAGAGACGCCGCCTCGCGCGAGAGGCCCAAGGCCAAGCTGGTGCGCGCTGCGGTGGCCGGCGACTTCGAAGATGTCTGCGCCAGCTGCGCCGAGACCTGGCCGCAAGAGCAGCTGACTCCCGAGCCCGAGGGGCTGCTGTGCCCGGGATGCCAAGGCACGATCGTGGGCCGGCGGCAGATGCGCAGTCAGATTCGCACACAGATTGCCGTCATGTGGGTGGTCTCGTTCATCGCGACCGGGCTTGTGTTCTATGAGGCCAAGCTGCTGCCGATGGGCCAATCCCTTGGCGCTCCAGGATTGGGTTGGGTCACCCAGCCGGTGCTCGCGCTCGTGCTGCTGGTGGCTGCCGTTCGTGGCTACCAGGGCTACGCCGATTCCGCGGACCGCGAGGTGCTCAGCCGCTGGATGATGGGCTACCGTGCCAGTGCTATGGCTGCGATGCTGTTCTGTCTGTCGGTGCTGCCCATGCTGTGGAGCGCAGTGCCCTCATGATGCAGAGCATGCTGATGCTTGCGATGCTCTCTGGCTCCGCCCAGGCTGCCCCGGTGCAGTCTTCAAAGGGTGGGCTGACGGCCTATGCTCCTGCTGGTGCCACCGATGTGGTCGTGGGCAAGCGCTACGCCCTCGTCATCGGCATCGATGCCTACGAAGATGACAGCTTCCACGACCTGCGCTTTGCAGTGGCCGATGCACTCGCAATGGCCGAGGCGCTGCGTGACTTCGACGAAGTGGTGCTGCTGACCACACCCGAACAGACCACCCACGTCCAGATGACCCGGGCGATGGCCGACCTGATGATCAAAGCCACGGGTCCCACCGACACGGTGCTGGTCTATGTGTCGAGCCACGGCACCCTCGATCGATGGGAAGGCGGCTCGCTCGAGCGCTTCATCGTCAACTCCGACGCCGTGTCCAGCAGTGTGCACACCACCAGCTACTCCGTGGGTGGGCTCATCGCGCAGATGGAGGGCATTCCCGCCCGGCGCAAGGGCATCATTCTGGCCACTTGCTACAACGGCAAAGAGAAGTCGGCCCTGTCCAGCCCGCTCGCCGCCGAGCTCGCCAGCTACAAGGGAACACCGCCGCTGATGGACCGTTCCGAGGCGATGATCGTGACCAGCGCTGCATCGTGGGGCGAAGCCGCCCTTGAGAACGAAGAGCTAGGACACGACGTCTATACCCACTTTCTGTTGGAGTCATTGACCAAGGGCGACCGAGACGCGAACGGTGCGGTGACGCTGAGTGAGGCACACGACTACGCCCGAGAACGCACCTTTGCCTTCACAAATGGCCTGCAGCGGCCCAGCGCCCGCGCGGTCATCTTGGGCGCGGACCCCATCGTGCTGACCGGAAAGCCGGACCCGAACTCCATGCCGGTACTGTACAGCTACGATGACGTCAGTGACGGGCTGAGCTTGCTGTTCGACGGAACCGTCAAGGGCACGCTTCCCGGCAGTGTTCCCGTCGAGCCTGGCGTGCACAAGCTCGAGGTCAAGCGCCCGGATGGCACCGTATTGGCTAGCGAGACCGTGAGCATCGAAGCCGGACAGCGCTACAGCCTGGCCCAGCTGGTCGTGCCCACCGCGACTTGGTCGGTGCGGCCAATGGCCGGCGGGCTGATCCCGCTCGGCAGCCAAGATGTCTGGCCGACGGGTGCTGGTGGCGGTGTTGCGGCAGAATATCGGTTGGCCAGGACGGCCCACCATGTGCAGCTCAACGCCAGCGTGATGGGGGGCGGCAAGGACACCAAGGTCACGACTGGAATGGCCTCAGTCGGCGTGGGCGTAGATTTGATGGGTCACCCAAATATCCAGTTGTCTCCGGTGATTTCCGCTGGTCTTGCGTTGAATCAGTGGCGCTCCTCCCTTGGATTCGATCGAGGGGCCAGCGGGCCAACCTCTGGCCTCGGACTCCGGTTCGCAGCGCGTCCGTCTCGTCACATCGAGCTTGTGGTCGAGCCCCGTGCGGGTGCGATGTTGCTCGATTTCGGGGGCGACAATGGCTCAATCCAGCCGTTTGGACTCCTATATGCGGGAGTCGGCTGGGTGCGCTGATTCAGAAAGATCGGGGTGCTTGTAGTCAAAGTCATTCAGGTCGGTCTTTGGGGGTGAACTCCCAACGAGGACAGACCCATGACCCGCTCACTGACCATCTCTCTCGCCCTGCTCAGCCTCTTTGCCTGCGCCGAGCCCGCTGAGATCGACGACACCGACACCGTTGACACCGGAAGTGAGGAGTCGGACACGGACACGGACACGGACACGGACACGGACACGGACATGGACACGGACACCGACACCGACACGGACACCGATCTCCCCGACCCCATGGAAGTGCTTGCCGAGGACATCGCCCAGACCCGTGACGGCACATTGGACCTGTTCCTGTCCGGCGCACGGGTGACCTACATTCGTGAAGACGCCGGCGGCGACGATCCCGCCGCCTTCTGGATTCAGGCCACTCAGAAAGGTCCGGCGCTGTACGTCGAGGTCGACCCCGCGACCCTGTCCCCAGCACCGGCGGTCGGTGACGTCATTGAGCTGACCCCAACCGCGGTCGACATCACCGGCCCTCATCCGGTGGTCGGTGCTGTCGCTGACTGGAACGTGCTCGGCAACATCCCAGTCGACGACCTGGTCCAGGACCTGACGATGGTTCCGCAGACATGGACCAACCGCGACGACTACATCGATGAGCTCGTCATTGTCGAAGGCGACATCTGGTCGGCCTTTGGCAGCTCCGGACCCGGCTTCGAGGGCGCTTGGTACAGCACTCCCGTCGTCAATGGCCTGAAGGTTCACTTCCGTCAGCCCACCGAGATGCGCGAGCGCTTCGGCATCACCAACGGCTGCAGCCTGACCACCGGCCCGGTTCCGCTGTGGGTGCGCACCGACCACATCCACTACACCGCATGGACCGAAGACGACATGTCGGGCATCAGCTGCCCGGACGCCAGCGTCGCGTTTGAGAACCTCGACGCCACCACACTCGAGCTAGACCTGTCCCGGGACTGGGATGGCGCCCTGACTGCATCGATGTTCTCGATTGCTGGCCTGAACATCACGGGCGTCAGTGTGGTGGATGACCTGCTCACCATCACCACCGACCCGCAGAGCCCGGGTGCGTACTACGAGCTGATCGTGGACCCCGCAGCTCTCGACATTCTGGGCCAGGAGCTGCCGGCCACCGAGCGCGCGTTCAGCTTCGTCGGCTACGTCGACCCGACTGCACCGGCCGAGCTGGTGATCAACGAGCTGTCCGCCTCCCAGAGCCCAGCCCTGGGCCAGAATTGCGACCTCATCGAGTTCCGCGTCACCAGTCCTGGCGATCTGGACGGCATTGAAGTTCGCTCACGTGGCGGGCGATTCAGTGGCTCCTACCTGCTGTTTAGCTTCCCTGCGACCCAAGTTGCCCTCGACGACATCGTGGTGCTGCACCTCGATGGAGCGAACTGTGCGCCAATCGGCGTGCTCGACGAGAACACGGCGGTCGACGAGTACGACGCCGCGTCGTTCGCAGGCAACTACGACGGCGCCTGGGACTTCTGGCACATGGTGGACGAAGACCTCGCGTCGACCAACAACGCCGTCTGGGTCAAGACCGGCTACGGCGGCGAGTTGCTGGACGCCATCCTGTTCGCCGGCGCCGATGACTGCACCGACTTTGGCACCGCACGGTCGACCGAGCTGCGGGCTAGCTGGATTGCCGACCGTGGCGGATGGACGACGCTGTCTGGCGCCGTCACCACCTTCGCCGACGAGGCCTTCTGCATCTACGTCGTGCAGGACACGGCGACCACCGGGATC
>CAYYHT010000225.1:0-10129 GCA_964471355.1 uncultured Enterobacteriaceae bacterium | reverse complement strand
GCGTGCTGCCTGGCCGGCATGACCTGGCCGTCGAGCGAGGCGAATGGAGCTCCATCGATGGCGTTCGCCGCCCAGTCGAGGTCAGCCCCTTCGGTCGCTCCCGGACCGAGTTCGCGCCGCGCACTGGCGGCCATATTGAAGGCCGCCTGTTCATCGATGAAGACGACGACGGTCGCTACGATCCCGGCGAACCCGGCCTCAACGCCAATCGCGTCTTGCTCACTGACGAGTATGGCGAGGTGCGTGAGGTCAAGCCCGAGGGCGGGCTGTTCCGCTTCAGAGGGGTCCCTGCGGGTGCGTTCACCGTCAGCGTGAGCCTGGACGAGCTGGCGACGGGCGTGCTCGCAGCGGGGCCACTCGAGATTCCCATTGATCTCGAAGAGGGCGAAGGACAACTGGTCGAGTTCCCGATGACCGCCCTGCGCTCGATCTCCGGAACGGTGTGGGTGGACGCTAACCTCAACGGTGCCCACGACTCTACCGACTACCCCGCAGATGACGCCTGGGTACACCTGTCCGACGGCAGCGTCGTGCGCTCCAACGACCAAGGTCAGTTCCTGTTCCGTGAACTCAAAGCCGGCCAACACCGGGTCTGGGTCCAGGACGGTCGCCGCGACCGCACCGTGAGATTGGGTGTCAAAGCCGAGGAGCTGACGCACATCGACCTATTCGTCGCCGAGAGCGTGTGGTGGACCAATCATCCACCCGAAGAGCTGCTGACGGTCCGCCCGTCGTCGCCAGTCCGCCATGTGTTGGTCGGAGAGCCCGTGGACGCGCCATTCGTAGCCGTGACCCGCGCCCTCAAGCGCGTTCCCCTGACGGAGACTCCGGCGTACGACGTCGCGGATCCCGAGATCTTGTCCGTCAAAGAGGGGCAGCTGGTCGGGCGCCACCCGGGCAGCAGTGAAATCCGCGTCACTGTCGAGGGCGTGCCCAGCACGGCGGTCACCGTCGAGGTGATCGGCACACCCTGGTCCGCTGGCGAAGCAGAGCCCTCACGGACTCGGTACGAGCAAGACCCGACCGCACAAGCAGCCGGACTCGTCCTCGGGGTGGACCGACCCACGCTGCCAGTGGGCTCCAGCTCGTCGGTTCTGACGACCGCCATCTATGCAAATGGCAACATTCGACACGACGCCGAGGTGCTGTTCGAGAGCCAGGACCCGACGATCGCATCCGTGGATGAGCACGGCACACTCGTCACGCATCGTCCAGGAAGTGCCGCCATCACCGCGACCCTCGACGGCATCACCGCCAAGGCCATCGAAATCGAGGTCATGCAAGATCCCGTCCGGGACTTGCGCTTGGCGGTGGAGACCCTGCGTCTGTCAGATGGAGATGTCCGCCGCGTGGGCGTGTGGTCGACCCATGCCAGTCGCCGGCGTCTCGATGCATCGGCCAGCGTTCAGTGGTTCGTCACCAACCCGGACGTGGTGCAAGTCGGTGAGCGCGGCGCGCTGATCGCCGTCGGCCCGGGCCGAACACAGGTGTGGGCAACCCTCGACGGCATCGAATCGGCGACCCTGTCGGTTGAAGTCCGGCCGCCGCCGTTGGCAGGCCTGACACTGACTCAGCCTCCAGGAACCCAGGTGGGAGACGTCTTTGCACTCGAAGTGACAGGCATCGCGACGAACGGTCTGTTGACGGTCCCTCCGGCACTCGCCTGGGCAAGCAGCAATCCAACAGTGCTCGAGGTGAGCCCCACGGGTCGCCTGCGCGCCCTTAAACCCGGCCATGCCACGGTGGTCGCATCATTGGGCGGTGTGCGCTCAGAACCCATCGAGTTGGAGGTCCGGCGAAAACGCGCAGACAAAGCAGACAAATAGAGGCTGCGCGACCACCGCCGATCTTTTCCCTCAACTCCCGGATCCCCGGACCGATTGCCACGCAGGAGGCCCTGTGCGGTCTGATGTGTTGTCGATTGCGGTGGTGTTGCTGAGTGCCTGCGGGCCTCGGAACGAATCGCTGATCGCACCAGCTGCATCACTTCCGCCTAGCGAACTCCTCGGCACATGGCGCGGAGCCATGGAGAGCTTTCCCGTCACGCTGCGGGTCTACGGGCCATCGGGTCTTGGACTGCACTCGGAATTCGAGATCGAGCATTCAAGCGGCCAAGAGATGTGGAGGCTCATCACCACCACCGATGCCGAGGGTGGAGTCAGCTTTGAAGACCCCGGCGGCGAAATGGTCTGCCAGGCCACCTTGGACAGCGACGTGCTGTCTGGCGAGTGCCAGCTGCTGACGGATTCGACGCCAGCGCAATGGCTGGTGGTGCACTTATGATCCTGTGCATGCTCGGAGTTGCCCTCGCTGGATCCCTCGATCTCGAGGTGAACGTGCAAGGGTCGCTGACCGACGTGGCCGACTTCGGCATGGTGGCGACCGAATACGGTGCTCCGCCAGCGGTTGGACAGCGCGTCAACGCGACCTCGGGCGCATTCCTGGTGATCGACATGGCCGCGACCGCCCACTGGTCGCCGGCCATCGAAGAAGCGATGCCAGATCTGGGCCAGATGCCGTTGGATCTGCCCTCGGTGGACCTGGGTCGAACCCGCGCTCCGGCCCCGCTGCGACAGCGTCGGCAGCCGGTACCCACCGCCACAATCCATCGGATCCCGTTGTTGGAGTCGCGGCTGATCGCCAACTCGATGGACGATACGGTCACCCACGTGGACCTCTATGCCCGTACAACGCCAGGAATTGGCGCGGCAACCGTGTGGTTTGGCGCCGATGGATCGGACTGGTCCACGTTCAACGCCATCGAAATCGGGTCCCTCGACACCCTGGTCGCGTCAAACGTGGCCGTGGACGACCTCTACAAGCACCAGCTCGGCATGTGGGTGCCCGATGGAGAGGTCGGTCACCAACTCCAACACGTCGTTTACACCGCAATTATTCCCTAAGGCCGCAGCCACCTGTGCCGAAGGGATGTGTAGTGATTGACTTGGAGTGCGCGGATGTGGTCATTGTCGAGCCGAATCGGACTGTGTGGAGTCATTGCCGCTCTGTCGGCGCCAGCCCACGCCCTCTCGGTGACCGTGACCCCGGCCGAACATCGCGTGCAGATGGACGCGGGCAGCACCGAGACACGGTCTCTGGCGGTGACCAACAACGGTGCCGGCGAAATCACCATTTCCGCCTATGCATGGGACTGGTGGTACAAGGCCGATGGCAGCCACCAGTTCGGCCCTCCTGGCACCCTGGAGCGCTCTGGCTCCACATGGGTCAGCATGGTGCCCGAGAAGCTCGTCATCGCGCCGGGCACCACCGGACACTTCGAAGTGCACGTCTCGATGCCGGACCGAACCACGGGCGGCTACTACGCCGTGGCATTCCTCGAGGCGCGAAGCGGCACTCCCTGGAGTGAGGGATTTGGCATGAGGCCGGGCGCACGCGTCGCTGTTCCCATGCTCATGGAAGCCTCCGGGACGCCGACTCACGAGATGTCGCTGTTGGACGCGGAGGTCACGCCTCCATCCGATACCCAGCCGCTGACCATCTCGCTCAAGAGCCGCAACAGCGGCGATACGCATGAGTTTCCCGAGTTCATGGGCGCCATCCGCTCCATCGACAATCAGGAAATCGTCGCCCGCTTCCGCGGGAAGCCAACCCGCATGCTTCCCGGGCAGGAGCGCATCATCGAGGCCAGCTGGTCCGGTGGACTGCCCCCCGGCTCGTACGAAGTGATTGGGTCCCTGGTCTATGGCGGGGGCAAGAACGCATTTGTTCAAGAGCAGTTCACGGTGGACTACTCGGACGCTGTCAGCGATTGGGCACCCTGACGGGGAGGCATGTTGACCAGGACGACCGCAGCCATTGCCCTGTTGGCCCTGATCTCCTCCTGCACGAGGAGCCCAGCGCAGAGCGAGGCAGTGGATCGGTTGTTCGAGCCTGGCGCTGCGGCTGAGCTCACCCATCCCTGGATCATCCGCTCGGCCAAGGTCGAGGTCCTGTTGGACGCGCCTGCTGGCGACAGCCACCCGAGCGGCTCGGCCCCCCTGGCGCACCTGACCCTCGATCCATTCTCGGATCTGTCGCTGGGCGCCACACTCACCCGCATCGACCCCACCGAGAGCCCCGCTTGGGTGGGGACAATCGATGGCGACCCGCTCAGCGAAGTGGTGCTCGTCGACCACAACGGGTCGGTCGCAGGCACCATCCGCACCCAGGACGCGCTGTACCGCATCCACAGCGACGAAGAGGGCGACCAGGTCGTCGACCAGATCGCCGAAGCCGACGTACCCACCTGTTCCGAGCCGCTGGAGACACCGCTCGATCCCCAGGGCGAGGGCTCGGTGAATCCCGACCCACCACAGGTCCCCGATGGCGGCGCCACGGTCGACCTGTTGGTGGTGTACACGGCAGCAGCCGTCTCGAGTGTGGGCGGCGAATCCGCCATGCAGGCACTCATAGGAACGGCCGTTGCCGAGACCAATCAGGGCTATGTGAACAGCGGCGTCGACCACCGGGTGGCTCTGGTTCACGCCGAACAGGTCGCGTACAGCGAAGCCGGCTTCAACTGGTCGACCACACTGACGCGCCTCAAGGAGCCAAGCGACAGCTACCTGAACGTCGTGCACACCATGCGCGAGACCTATGGCGCAGATCAGGTCGCACTCATCGTCGACAACTCGGCCTATTGCGGCTTGGCCTACCTGATGACGACTCCGGCTCCCAGCTTTGACGGCTACGCGTTCAGCGTTGTCCACCACGGCTGCGCCACGGGCTACTACAGCTTCGGGCACGAGCTCGGCCACAACATGGGCTCGACCCATGATCACGACAATGCGTCGAATGGAGCCTTCTCCTACTCCTTTGGCTACCAAGCGCCGAACGCGGCCTTCCGCACCGTGATGGCGTACAACTGTCCCGGAGGCTGCTCCAGGGTGAACTACTGGAGCAATCCGGCGGTGAACTACGGAGGCCAGGCCACGGGAATCTCGGGAACGGGGCCTACCGCCGCAAGCAACACGGCCTCCCTGGCCCAGACCAGCGCCATGGTCGCCGCATTCAGGGCCGGTGCTGTCCCGACCCCAGCGGTCATGTCGCTGCCCGCCACGGGAGCGACGCTGTCCGACACCAGTGTCACATTCACCTGGAGTGCCGTCGGGGCGACCAACATGGCATTGTCCGTTGGCCAGAGTCCTGGCGGCCGGGAACTCGCGCACCTCACCAACCTAGGTCCCGTCACCCAAGCGACAGTGAGTGGACTGCCAAACGACGGCTCAGCCGTCCACACCCGCCTGTGGACCGAACTCGACGGCGAATGGCAGTACACAGACGCGGCCTACACATCGACGTCACCGGCCATATTCAATCCGTCGACGTTCACGGCCCCGGCCCCGGGAGCGACACTCAGCGGCGCGAGTCCAACGTTCACTTGGGCCGACAGCGGCGCCACTCAATACCGGCTGTTCCTAGGCCGCTATGAAGGCGACCGTTCCATTGCCGACGAGACCACCACGTTGACGAGTCTACAGCTCAATGGCGTGCCCGAGGACGGGGGGGTGTTGCATGCACGTCTGTGGAGCCTGTCGACGAGCGGAGTGTGGGCCTCTAGCGACCGCAGCTTCACGGCCGCCGCGCAAGCTGCAACGGTGCCATCGGACGTCACCACCCCCTCGAACGGCTCGACCCTGCCCGGTGAAGATGTGACCTTCGTCTGGGATGACGTGGGTGCCGACGAGTACACGGTCTTCTTTGGCTACGCGCCCGGCCACAAAGAGATCTTCTCCGGCTCCAACGGCACACAGACGTCGATCGATATGACGGGCCTGCCCAGGGACGGCCGAAACATCTACGTCACTCTGTGGACACGCAACGGCCTCGAATGGATGAGCAGCGATGCGGGCTATTTCACAACCACAGCAGCGTCGATGTCCACTTCCGGAGTGACCTCGCCCCCCGACGGCAGCACGCTGTCGGGCACGAGTGCCACCTTCTCATGGACCGACGTCGGCGCAGACGAGTACCACATCGCAGTGGGGCTCGCACAAGGCCACTCCGAGGTCTTCTCGGGCTCCTATGGCACGCTCACCAGCGCGAATATCGGCGGGCTGCCCACCAATGGGCGCGACGTCTGGGTCCGTCTGTGGAGCCGGTCGGGGACCGAGTGGGGCCACACCGACACGCAGTACATCTCGGCTCCCTAGTCCTAGTGGGTTGAGTCCGAAGTCCGGAGCGTTGTCGAACAAGGAGCGTTGAGCTTCGTCTCGCCGTTGCAGCGGATCGACGGCGAGACGAAGCTCGCCACTCCTTGGAGAACTTCCTGCGAGACGTTGCACGGGTTTGGGTTTAGGCTAGCGTCATGCCACGTGACCGCGATGATGACGACGACGACCTGCCTCCCTGCATGGACCCAGTCTCTGACTGGTCGGGCCGCTCGGCCCAACGAGGCAAGCTCGCGAGTGTATTGGACGACAAAGCGGCCGCAAAGGCGTCTGGCGAAGACCAATACAAGGCGGAAACCAAGGCTTCAAAGAGCAAGATGACCGGCCAGGTACTGGGTGGTCAGCAGCCGCGCCTAAAGCTCATTCGCGGCGACTGATGGCGTCTGAGGACCCATTCCCGGCCGCCGCACGAGAGCTGCTGCAGCCCATTCTAGGAGAGGAGCTGCAGGGGCTGTACGAGCAGTTCCGCGAGGCCAATCCAGACGATCACCCCAGCTTGTTTGCGGTGTATCTCAAGCGGCTGAAGCGGCTGAACGCCCGACAGGTCTTCGACGTCGCCAAGGCGCTCGAGAACGAGATCAACCTGCCCGCGTCAACGGAGCCTTGGAGTGCGGGCCGGTACGTCCGCATCGCCAGAATAGGCAAGGGCGGCCAAGGCGAAGTGCGCTTGGTGCACGACCGCGAGCTGGGGCGAAACGTGGCCTACAAGCGCCTGCTGCCCGAAGCGGCCAACGATGACGACGCTGTCCGTGCGTTCGCGCATGAGGTGCTCATCACGGCTCAGCTCGAGCATCCGTTCATCGTGCCGGTCTATGCGCTGGAGCACGAGAAGTCGGGGGCCCTCGCGTACACCATGAAGCAGGTCCGCGGCCACACCCTAGGCCAGCTGCTCAACACTGTTCGAGAGGCTCAAGGCAAAGGAACCGAGCTGCCCGAACACCACCGGCTGGCTGGGCGCCTCGAGCTGTTCTTGCACGTGTGCGCTGCCATTCAGTACGCACACAGCCGCGGCGTGGTGCACCGAGACCTCAAGCCCGCGAACATCATGGTGGGGCCGTTCCAAGAGGTGCTCGTCATGGACTGGGGCCTCGCGGCACTGACCAGCGAGGCCAGCGACCACAACAGGGTCGCGGGCACACCGGGCTACATGTCGCCAGAACAGGCGAGTGGCTCCCCAGGCGCAGTCGACCCAAAGAGCGACCAATTCGCACTCGGTCTGATTCTGTTCGAGCTGGTCAGCCTGACCAAGGCGTATGGAACCGACGCCAGCTCAACCCTCCATCGGGCCAAGAGCCGCCAACTGGCCCCCCTGCAACACCCCTCGGGTACATCGATTCGTCGCGAGCTCGCCGCCATTGTCAGTCGAGCCACTGCAGCGAGCCCCGCCGACCGGTACGACAGTGTCGAGGCGCTCGCCGATGACCTGCGGCGCTATCTGCGGGACGACCCGGTCGTCGCGGCTCCAGACAATGCCCTTCAGTCGCTACAGCGTTGGGTGGGGCGCAACCGATCGGCCACAGTAGCGGCAATGCTGGCCATGTTGCTGTTCATGACCGTGGGGTCTTTCGCATCGGTCCTGCACTCGCGGAACCTCGCCGAGCGACAGCGGGCAGCGGCAGCGCAGCGTGAGCAACAGATCACCGAGTTGGTGGGCCAAGCTGCCGAGCGCGCGGGCCAAATCGACGCGAGCTTCAGCCGATACGCCGGCCTGCTTGAGGCCATGGCGGTCGAGCTGCGGGTGGCACTCAGCACCCCCGCCGAGCCAGCGGCCTACCATCTGTCCGAGTGGTATGGCGACCCCGTCAAGGCGCCGCCCGACATGCTCAGCGTGCCGCAGTACGCAGACCCGGTGAGCTTCGGCCATCTGGTCTACAAGGTCACCCCGCCCACGCCCACAGCCGAGCTCGAGCCGGTGTTATTCCAGCTCTCCCGCATGAAACCGGCCTTCGAGCGGTTGCTGCTAACGAGCTTGGGCCCCGACGCACTCAAGCTGCCCATCGCAGAGCAACGCACGCTGCTGCAGCAGACGCCATCCCAGGTGGTGTGGGCCTATGCAGGCCAGCGCGACGGTGTGGTCGCAAAGCTGCCAGGCAAGGGCGGTCATCCACCTGACTATGACCCTCGCAAGCGGGATTGGTACCGGTTTGGCGGTCAGCAGCCCGTGGCGACCTGGGGCAGCACCTACATCGATTCCGATGGCCAACAGCTGCTCATTCCATGCTCCATGGCCGCTAGGGACCCCAATGGCGAGCTGCTCGGAGTTGCCGCCATCGACCTGTCAGTGGACCGACTTGTGGCGGAGTTCTTGGACCTCAGGGCCGACGTCGGCACGACCTATGTGCTCGACGCGACCGGCTCCGTCATGCTCAGCTCGGCGTCCCAAGCCACCACGATGGACGACAGGGCAGACACCCGGTTCCCGTTTGCCGACGCGCTCCAGGGCAGTGACCGGGCGCACGCAGGACACCTGGAGGTCCCCACGCCGCAGGGGCCACGGCTGCTCATCTGGAGCGAAATTCCGGTCCTGGGTTGGACCTATGTGTTCACAGCACCCACTCAGGATCTCGGCATCCGGTGACGGCACTCACGTTTCGAGTGATTCCGGTGTAGAATCGCACGTCGAGGAGATCCACGCTTGCGCTTCATACACTTGGCCGCGCTTGTCGCGCTCATCGGTTGTCCAGGACCGAGCCCTGATACGGACACCGCCGAGACGGACACCGACACCGATACCGATACCGATACGGACACCGACACCGATACCGATACGGACACCGACACCGATACGGACACCGACCCGCCGCCCACCGACCCCATTGGGCACATTGTTGGCATGCACTTGGCCCCGGATGTGCTGTTTCCCGCCGACGACATGACGCTTCACGCCGTGTTCTCGCTCGAGCTCGTGGACAGCGATGCCGAAGATGTCGTGGCCAGGGCAGCGCTCTCCGGCGTCGATGCCTGGGTACCTTTGGGCTACCATCCCCTCCCAGACGTTGGAAACGACGAGGTCTACTTCATCGGGGACCTGATCGAAGACCCGACCACATGGACCACCCTCGATGCCGGTGACTACGTGGCGGCCGGGGACTTCCTGGCCGCGCCAGCCGATGACATCATCCTCGACGCCGGCGGCGGGCACTGGTACCACCAAGACGCCGAGGCTGGACTCGACTCGGGAGCGCTCCAGCCAGTCAACGTGGCGATGGACATTGAAATCGCTGGGGGAGCAGATGTAGCTGCCGAGACCCTGACCGCAGCGCTGACCATTCCCGAGCCCCCTGTGCTCAATGGCATCGACGTCCTGCAGATGCTGCCCATTCGCGTCGGCCAGCCCATCACGGTGGACTGGGATGAAACGACGCGACCCGACGACACGATTGTCATCGTGCTCGAGGACACCGAAGGTGGCATCGTCTACCACCTCGACGACGACGTCGGAGAGCGCGTCTTCACGTGGGACGAGGTGGCAGACTTCGAGATCGAGACCCTCGATGTGTCGATCGCCAGGCTGACGCGCGAGCCCGTGCAGACCGCAAGCGGCGTGGTCTATGTGACCGCGGTGAGCCGGCAGTATCTGTACCCAGAGTTGGTGGACGCATGGCACGTCGACCCGCCCATCTGGCCCGTCGGCACGACCCAAGATGTGACATTTAGCTGGTACGACGGCGTCATTGCACCCTCCACAGCATCGGTGGACGCCGGAACCGGGGTGACCATCAACAACATCGTGGCCGCCGACACGGTCGGACATCGTGTCACGGCGACGGTCACGGTGGATCCGGGAGCCACGACCGGTGCACGGGACCTCACATTTTCGACCGGGTCGGGCGCCATCGGCATGACAAACGGGGCATGGCTCGCCGCCGACCTGCCTCACGCCGGCTCCTGCCTCGACGCCGTCGACGAGGGGCCTGTCGCAGACGGGGCGTGGCTCGCGTCGGACGAGGGATTGGCCT
>CAYYHT010000224.1:0-10187 GCA_964471355.1 uncultured Enterobacteriaceae bacterium | reverse complement strand
AGAGGTGGACCCCATCGTTCGGACCAAAAACCGCGCTCGGCTAGGTGAACCATTTCCGGGTCGATCGCGACGTAGTCGGTAGTTGCCGGCGAGGCCACGATTTCGGTCGGCCGAAGCTCAGTTTGTTCCCCCGGAAAGCACGAGCGCAGCGAGTTGATCACGCTGCGGCCTGCAACAGAAGATCGTAGAACACGGCGGGCGGTTGGTACCCCAGGCTCTGATGCGGTCTCTCTGTGTTGTAGAACTCGAAGTAGGCACCGATCCCGCCTCTCGCGGCGTCAAGATCGTCGTAGGCGTACAGGTAGACCTCCTCGACCTTGAGGGACCGCCACACGCGCTCGATGAACACGTTGTCGAGCCAGCGGCCTCGCCCGTCCATGCTGATCTTCACGTTGGCCTCGAGCAGGCGACCGGTGAAAGCCGCCGAGGTGAACTGCGAGCCCTGGTCGGTGTTGAAGATCTCGGGGGCTGCGAAGTTTGCCAGGGCGTCCTCCAGGGCGTCGAGGCAGAACCGCACATCCATCGTGTTCGATAGGCGCCAGGCAAGCACCCTCCGTGAATGCCAGTCGATGATCGCCACCAGGTAGGCAAAGCCGTGGGCCATGGGGATGTAGGTGATGTCGGCGGCCCACACCTGGTTCACACCGTCGATTCGGCGATTCCGAAGCAGGTACGGATATACCGGGTGCTCCGGCGCTGGCCGGCTGGTGTTCGGCTTTGGAGCGACGCACTCGATCCCCATCAACCGCATCAGCCGTTGGACTCGCTTCCGATTCACATGGCGGCCCTCGCCCATCAGCGCATGGACCAGCTTTCTGCTCCCGTAGAACGGATACTTCAGATGCAGCCGGTCGATTGTGGTCATGACATCGAGGTCTTCGGCCGGTGTCGGCTCCGGCTGGTAGTAGAGGCTCGACCGATTCACACCGAGCAGCGCGCACTGGCGACGCATGGACACTGAAGCATCCTGCGTCACCAACTCACGCCTCACTTTCGGTGGAAGCGATCGAGCCCGCGTGCCAAAAAATCACGTTCCACCGTGAGCTCACCGATCTTCTGCAGCAGCTCCGATTCTCGCTCGTTGTCGGAGCCGGTCTGGTCCCCGCCGAACGCGCTCGCTGCGTTCTCGAGCAGCTCGCGCTTCCACTTGTAGATCTGATTCGCGTGCACCTTGTGGCGCCGGGCCAGCTCGGCCGTCGTCTCCTGCTCGCGTATGGCCGCGAGGGCGACCTTGGCCTTGAATGCCGCTGTGAACTTCCTTCTCGTCTTTGCCATCTTCTGCTCCTGAACCCGGAAGGTCAGGGCTCACCGATCACTCCTTAGCAGCTGGTCTGAAAAACGGGGTCCACTTCTATACAACGCATCCAATCCGGCCTCGGCCGTGACCGCGGCGGTGACGGGGTCTTGGATTCCTCGGCAAGCTTGCTCGCCAGAGACGTCAAGCAGTCGCTGCAAATGCCGACGTTTGCACCGTTGACAATGTAGTTGACAGCAATATTCTCGCCATTGCATCGCACGCACGTCACTAGGCTATTCAGCTGCGGAGACAGGTGAGGGTGCCTCCCCCGGAAGCCACATGTACCTGCTTTGTGCGCCGAGTGGCCTCTCGAGCGAAGGATCGACGCCAGCCCCGTACCAGCCGTACGGATCAACATAGGCAAAGCCAAAGCCGTCCCGAGGCACCGTCACGTCAAAATGGAGGTGCGGAAATGTTGCGCAACCATTCTGACCTGACTTGCCAATGGTCTGTCCTGACTCAACCCGTTCAAAGAGTTCGACGTCAACTGCGTCCAGATGGGCGTATCGCGTATATACGACCATACCGTTCGGAGCCACATGAACGAGCTCAACCCACGGCGACCACGGAATACGGCGTCCCAGCCTTCCGCACCACCGATCTGCCTCTCCAACGGACACGACAACTCCCGTTGCTACGGCGAGGACAGGCGTGTCGAGTGGCAGATTCCAGTCATAGCCGAAGTGTCCGTCACACCTTGGTGCAGCTACGTCGCCCATGCTATCCAGGAACGTTCCGTCGGATTCTATGGGCACGTTATGATCGAAACCGCAGTGTAGCGGAAAAGCCCCTTTAAACGGTCGATTCATGAACGACCAGCTTTCTTGATCTCGCGACGCCTCATCACCAACTTGAGGCGCCGACACGAGACTCAGGAGCCCTCCACCAAGGACCAGTACAAGCGTGCAGGCGAATACCCAGGCCCTGCGGTCAGAGCGCGCACGCTCAGACGCTATCTCCTGTATCTGCTGTATCTCCAGTGTCTTCTGGCTCTCTTGGAGTTGGGTCACCTGTTCGAGTCCCGCACAGCTTACAATCCACACATACCTGACGGCTGTGACATGCCCGTAGCGGATCGCTGCACCTGCCGTCCAGAGCCAAGTCCTCACAGAAATCAGTATTCGGCTCTGGCGGCGGTGGAGGTGGAGGTGGAGGTAGATGCGGCCCCTTGTCAGGTCCCTGATCAGGTCCCTCGTGTGGGCCTTGCCTTGGTCCTCTGATGGGACCCCTCGGATCGGTGGGCTGCGGATCTCCTGGTTCATCAGGATCGAAGCAAGTCTTCCATTCTGGTGACCCGGGCGGGTACGTGCGGCCGACGCAGTCACAATACGACTCCGTTGTGCCCAGCCTGGTGATGATTAATGACGTTGGATTTTCACGCGGGAAAAGGTTGGCCATGTAGCCATCAGGCGCCTGCGCGCAGTCCTTGGCAAATCCAATCACGTCGAAATGCTCAAGGTCGAGCCACAGCACATCACCGGTACTCTGTTTTCCTGTTGCTCCCGATTCACCTGCACCCTTCGACTTCGCCAGCACTTCAGACAGCAGGGGGGCAGCAGAACCCCAGCTGAGAACACGCAACCCTGCACGTGTGGGGCTAGCTTGGCTGACTACCGGCCGCGAAGGCGAGATACCACGTGCCGTGGAATTCCTCTGGAGGAACCCGCTTTCGCTAGGCCACCGGTAGAGCGATGCCGGTCCACGGTCTGGCTGGGTCCGAATGGGAGTTTGATAGAAGCCTGAAGCATTGATCCCGATAGAAGAACACTGGCGTGTGCCCTTTGCCGCTGAGTCACAGTCTGGACACGTTCCCGCATGGCCGGCACGCGAGCAGCCAGAACACCGTTCTGAGGCGAATAGGGGCGGCCCCTCTGTTTCGAATGCGGCATTAGATTCCCCGTTCTGGAAGCCATGCAGCCCGACAACGTGGCCAGGCCGTCCAGTCAACGGCTGAGTGCACGAAGGACTGGACGACATGCAGTTGGTGCTGGCAGTCAGGCCTGCTCGAAGAGTGATCGAGCTAGCTGCGATCACTTTGACGGCGTCCGCCAGTGCCATGAAAGTGTGCTGAGTCATGTTCGAACTTGAACACTGACATCAATCTCACCTCGCTGGGGGTCCGTACCGCTTGTGAGTGCAACTCCTATACCGAAGCGGACCCACATGTTGTTGTCGGTCCCTTCCGGGAGCGAGAGGTAGGTGCCAGCTCCCGTGACATCAAGAAATGTGGTGGTTACCCGCCCTACGTTGCTGATGGTCACGGGGTCTGGTGACCCCGTGAGTGCAATCCAATCTCTTGGTGTATCCGTGTCCGTCAGCGCAAACTGGACCGCCGCGATGGCGCCCCAAGCACCCGTCTCCTCGCGAAGCAGCATCAGCATGCTGGCGTGGGTAGCGTGGATCCCGGCAATCCAATCAGTCATCGCGATGTAGCTATACGTTGAGCTATCCGCGATCAGCACTCTGCTTTTTGTGGGCAGGTTCATGAGTCTCTCCTCAGCATCGGTAAGCCATGGTCACGAGTACTTCGCCGCGTTCTGGTGCCGCAGTGCCAGCTGACAAGACTCCAATGCCGAACCGGATCCAGGTGTTGGCATCGGTGCCAGTGGACAAGTCGGTCGTGGTGCTGAACGCATAGCCGTCAGCCGCTAGTTTCGACTTCGAGCTGACCTCTGCCCACGACCCAGGACTGTCAGTGTCCGTCTCTGCAAGTTGGTATGTCACACGGCACTCGAAGTCCGTGGTGGAATCTCGCAGCTCCAGAAGGGCCGTCACGGTCTCTACTTCAGCGCACGGAATCCATCGAGAGATGGGTGTGGAGTGGAGTGTCGTCGCGTAGCTCATCAACGACCGTCGAAAGGTGGGCATGACGGTTGAGCACATCAATCCCTCCCGCTGACAAGTAGTGTCACCTGTGCGCGCTTCCAATCCCCGTCTGCACTCGCATTCTTCACGAATACGCCGAAGCGAACGAAATACTCGCCAGCGGCCGAGAACGAACCGTTGCGTGCATAGAGGTCAGGAGTGCTCGAGCTCGCCCAGTTGTCGGTGGACTCAAGGCGTGTCCAGGCGTTTGGGTCGTCGGTGTCGGTGTCGGCAGTTTGGTACGCCGCCTGGACCTCGACAATGCTGGTGTCGACGATGTCGCGTATGCGAAGCACTGTCCGCACGTCGGAAATCGCCGTTGCTGGCATCCACGGCGTGAACGGAATCCCTTCCGCTGTCGTCATGGCCGAGTCGATGATGATCGTACGAGCAGGATATGAAAAGACACTCATGATGGCCTCACTGGTCGGTGCACGAGACGGAGATAGAAACTTCGGACTGGCCGTACCCAGCAGTGATCACGGCAACCTCGACTCCAAATCGAATCCACATGTCGTCGTCGGTTTGGCCGGCGCCGGTGCCGGCGATGGATCCCACGTTGGTGATGGTCTTTCCATCTGTGCTCGTGGCACTGCCGGAAGTTGTCACCGTGCCAGGATCTCGTTTACGCAGAGTTGCGACTTGATAGGCGCCGGTCACTGTAAAGTTGCTGGTGTTTTCGAGTTGAATCAGCCACTGAAGTGACTTGACGCTTATGGCTGGCGCCCAGTCGGTCATCGGAACCCACTGTGGTGCTGCCAACAAGTTCGCCTGCAAGGTGCGAGTCACCTTGGGAAATACAAGTGTTGCCATGGTCTACTCCTCAATCTCGGCCAGAAACGGTCATGCGAACCTGGGCCAGTACGGTGTCGGTGCCACTCGACAACTTGGCTTGAACCCCGAAGCGGACGAACCACTTGGCGGACATGGTCGGGCTGACCACCCCTGTGCAAGCGCCGTCGCCGTCGCCACCGATGCCAGACCCCATGCCGGTGACACTCCAGGCGTCAGGCTCGTCAGTTTTCTCGGTGGCCGTCTGGAATGCGGGTATGGCCGTAATCGTGGCCGCACTGCGTCTCGACATCCACATCACTGCCTTGATGTCTTTGACGCTGGAAGCGGGAATCCAGTCTGTCATTGCGTAGTAGGTGCCGGTGGTGTCCGACGCGACAACCGTCATCGAGCGTGACGGCAATATCCACGAAGCCATAGGCTCCTCCTTAGGTGCTGAGTCCGACGCGCAGGGCGACGTCGCCTCGTTCAAAGCTGAACGTCGAAGTGGTGTTGGAGTTTTTGGCTGACACGCCGAACCGGATGAACCAGTCGCCTTCAACCGCCGTTGTCAGGTCCACATCGCCAGTAAGCCTCGACTCTGTGGTGAGTTCCGTGCCAATGTCGGTCCACGAGCCAGGGGCAGTGGTGTCCGTGGCGGCCAGCTGGTAGACGGCGGTGACACCAAATTTGGCGCTGGGCTCAGAGAGCTGCAACAGAGTTCGTGCGGTCTTGACTCCGCTTGTTGGGAGCCAGTTCGTGAGCGGGTACACCGTTGTGGTTGCCGCGTCCTTGCCGCCAACGACGAGCGTGCGTGACTTTGGATTCAAAAGCATGGTGCCCTCAGTTGCTTGTGATGCCGAAGGTGGCGGTAATTTCCCCGCTAGCCCACGTGGCATTGGTCGTAGACCGGCCCAACACCCCGAAGCGGATGAAGTAGGCGTTCTGAATGGTGTCTGAGCTTTCGAGGTCCGTCAGGTCAACTGTGTGCAGCCCATCGGTGGACAACACAGCTCCAAAGTCGTCCCAGGCGTCGGGCTCGTCTGTGTCCGTTGTCGCGAGCTGAAACATCGGTCGGAAGCGGAAGGTACTGGTCACCGCTTGGGCCTCAATGAGTACCTGCACCTGCTTGACTGAAGCAGTGGGCATCCACCGAGTGTAGGGCCAGACTTGCACCCAGTTCGTTGACGAAGCTCCGAGCACACGAGTACGCGGTGGCGTGACAAAAGCCGCCATAGATCCTCCTGGAGCCGCGGTTGGGAGTCGCGGCGGAGGAGGAATAGACCACACGTGGCTGCCTCACAGAAAGTGGTAGCAGACCGATACTGCACGATGGTGGGCCCATGTCGCGCGCAGAGGCGATGCGGACCGGGCACCGGGAGGTCTACTGAACGATCGCATCCGGCGTACCAACGGAGTCAAGTACGGTACAGACCCGCCATGGGGGGGGGCGCGCCGCGAGACGATCACCCGATCATCATCGATGACCGCCACTTCAGCTGTCGAATTCAGGGCCACAAGTCGCGGTTGGATTTCCCTTCTGGGCTCGCGGCCACACAGCTCCCCAAAGACACCGCAGAAGCGACGAATCCTTCAGTTACCCCAGCTTACAAGGCGCGGTCAGGATTGGCGCTGTGTGGGCATGTGTTGTTTCGTGTGCCCGCCTCATGCCCCCCTCGCGGTCCATTTCTGGGCACAGAACTGGGCACAACCTAGCGGTGACCAACGTCCCACACAGACCATTGGCCGTCGCAGCTGACGCTCTCGGCTATCGGCTCCTACAGCGTCCCACCATCGATGCTGCTGGCCGTGCAGTGCTCCATTGCATGGTCCAGTGGAGTTTGACCATTCGGCAATAATTCCAAAATGGCAGCCTGGGACTGCGGTCCGTTTTGCATCTCTGCAGCGGCCTCGGCTGAGCAATTCTCTATTGCGTCCAGAACTCCAGCCCAGGTCAGCGGCAGATTTGATAAATGTGCGGCGGTGGCTCGCACAACACGGAACGCGGCGGTTTCTGCAGAAGCCCTCTGCAAAGAGGTCTGCTGTTGGTGGACGTCCCAAGTAAGCAAATCGCCGCCGAGCCGAAGCGGTTCCCACACCGTTCTGGAGGGAGTAAAATCGAAGGCCCGACTGCGTTCCGCCATGCATATCTGTAGGTAGATTGCGAGACCCTCGTCTAAGAGCGGGCTGCCGCCATGCGCCCAAAGATGACCCACTTCGTGCGCGAGTGTCGTGCGCATTGAGCGTTTCACAGCAGCTCGCGGATCCGTCGTCGAGGAGTTTCGGTAAGGGTAGATCTCAATCTCGCCAACTCTCCGGCTGGGAAAGTAGGTGAAGCCGTACCAATCACGATTGGGGATCGGGACAATTTTGGCGACGACCTGTTCCACGTTGGGTGCCGAGCCTGCGCATGCAGTGCCATGCATCAAGGCCTTGCGCAGTGGCGAGCGAAGTCGCGGGTCATCAACGTCGATGTACACAGGCGAGTGTTTGAGGCACCCGGAGAGAAGCGCTGCACTAAGCGCGAAACGGCTCAACACGAATCGAACTCACGGACGGAACTAGAAGAAGAGGAAATGCCTACGGGTTGCCATTATCATGTTGATCGAGTTGATGATCGGTCCGTGCGGGCCGGTAGTCCATGGACCCGGCGGCAGGAAGCTCTCTGGACTTCCTTGACCTTTGCCATTGTTGTCTTCCGGGTCATCATCGCCGTATGGTGCGCGATCGCCAGTGAAATGGCCAGTGTCTGCGTCCTCTCCCGCATCGGTCTCTGGGGGGTCACCTGTGAAAACCCCTGCCGGATCGATGAAACCACCCCCCCCCGAGCCGCTACTGCGTCTGCCACCTATTCCGGGAAGGCCCATGCGGACCCCGACACTATCGTCCTTTTCGATAAATCTGTCGAAACCCCATTTAAATAGCCAGTTGCTTTTTTCCCCGACAATAGCCTCCTCTATCGCAAGTACGAGCCTGAAGTCGAACACAGAAGGGTCTACTGCAAGGTCTCGTGCCGTTTGAAGAGCGTCTTCGATCGCTTTCTGCTGTGCGTCCGGCGTGAACTGGCCAGGAAAATATGGACCAGTATTTTCGAAAATGGACAGAAGCTGATCCGCAAACTCAGCCGGATCCAGAGTGACATCCGACGGTATGATTGCAATGGTAGTGATTGCCCCCACCTTGGAGTCCCCGGCTCCCTTGGAGATTTCCTGCATGGGGATCAGCAGCTCTTCACTTGCTGCGATAAAGTCGAGTCTGGCGTGCCCAATCGGACCGCCTGCGAAATGCACGGGCGCACCTAATTGCCGCGATAGCCTGCCGGCGGGTGCGCGCCTCGCGCACCCGCTGCACGCCCCCCTAGACGTCCGCCCCGAGCACCCCGAGCAAGTCTCCGACGCCATAGCTGGAGCCTTCGAGCGCACTCGTCTGTATCGAGCTCCCGACAGCGCACCCATCGCCCGGGTCACGTCTCCTTGCAGATATTCACTCATGTCCGCACCTGCACACTGACTTCGATCTCGCCTCGTGCGGGAGTGCCCTGCTGGCCAACCGCAAGCTTCACCCCGACGCCGAAGCGAACCCACATGTAGTCGTCCGTTCCGTCGGGAATGTCGGTGGTGGCGCCAGTGATGTCTATGAACGTGGTGGTTTCCCGGGTTGCGGCGGTGGAGATGCTCGTGGCGCTCCCGTCCATCAACTCTGTCCAGTCCTCTGGATCGTCTGTATCGGTAGCAGCGAACTGCACACCCGCGACCCCCTGCCAGCCCCCGCTCTTCTCACGCAACAGCATGAGCATGCTTGCGTGTGTGGCGTGGATGCCAGCAATCCACCTAGTCATGGGAATGTACTCATAGGCTAGGGCGTCGGTCAGGATCACCCGACGTTTGGTGGGCAGGTTCATCGGCTCCTCCTCAGCATCGGTATGCGACGGTCAGAGATACGTCGCTGCGCTCGGGCACCACGGTGCCACCGTTTGATTTGATGGCCACACCGAAGCGCACCCACGTGTTCAGCGAAGTGGACTTGGTGGCGTCCGTGATGACGGCTAGGTCCTGCATCTGGCTAAAGCAAGCCACATCGGCTTCGTCGGGAGACGGGCGAGGAAGCACAGCCTCTCCAAACGCCTGCCAAGCTCGGGGGGCGTCCGTGTCGGCCTCAGCGAGCTGGTACGAAGTCACGACCTTGAAGCCCGCAGTCGGATTCCGCCATTGGAGCAGGGCGCTGGCGTGCGAAACCTCACCGCACGGAATCCACGCTGTCATCGCAATGTTCTGCTGTGTGCTGCTGTCGACCAAGAGGGACCGCTGCACTACCGGAAGCACTGTGGAGCACATCAGTCCCTCCCGCTGACCAAGAGAGTGACTTGAGCGCGCTTCCAGCTCCCATCTAGGCTCGCGTTCTTGACGAATACCCCGAACCGAATGAAGTAGCTTCCCCCCGTCGACAGCGCCCCCTGCCGGGCGTACAGGTCGGGAGTCGAGGAACTGGCCCAGTCGTCGTCATCCTCGAGCCGCACCCAATCTTCGGGCGAGTCGGTGTCGGTGTCTGCGAGCTGGTAGGCAGCCTGTGCTTCGACGATGTCCGTGTCCTCAATGTCTCGGATGCGTAGCACCGTCCGTACATCTGCTATCGAGGTCGCTGGCATCCACGGCGTGAACGGAATCCCGCCTGCCGTTGTCATCGCCGAGTCGATGATGATGGTGCGTGCTGGGTATGAAAATACACTCATGATGGCCTCATTGGTCAGTGCACGAAACGGAGAGAGAAACTTCAGCTTGGCCGTAGTTGGCGCTCGCGGCGGCGACTTCGACGCCGAACCGAATCCACATGTCGTCGTCGGTCTGGCCCGTACCCGTGCCGGCGATGGAGCCCACGTTGACGATGGTCTTGCCGTCCGTTGTCACGGCGGTTCCTGAAGTTGTGACGGCACCAGGGTCGCGCTTTCGGAGGGTTGCGACCTGGTAGGCGCCGACCACGGAGATGTTGGTGCTGTCCTCGAGTTGCAGCAGCCACTGAAGCGAATTGACGCTGATGGCTGGCGCCCAATCGGTCATGGGCACCCACTGCGCTGCTGTCAGGTTGGCCTGCAAGGTGCGAGTCACCTTGGGAAATACTAAAGTCGCCATGGTCTACTCCTCAATCTCGGCCGGAAACGGTCATGCGGACCTGGGCCATCACAGTGTCGGTGCCACTCGACAGCTTGGCTTGGACGCCGAACCGCACGAACCACTGCGTGGACAGAGTCGGTGACACC
>CAYYHT010000223.1:0-10188 GCA_964471355.1 uncultured Enterobacteriaceae bacterium | reverse complement strand
TCATGGTCGCCGATCTGCCAGAAGGGGTGGGCGTCGGAAGCGGTAATGCCCCCACTCCCAACATCAATCCGATCTGGATCAAGAAGACCGACCAGTTCTGGAATGACAGTGGGTGGGACGACAACAGCGTGGCGAAGGTCGTCCGGGGTGACTCCTCCACCGAAATCTTCGTGTCGGCCGACAACAGAAAACTCGCCAAGGTCATGGCACGAGCACACAGGAAGGGCTTGCCGGTCGTCAATGCGGTGAAGGAATTCTACCTCGAACACGTCAGCTTTCACGCACTTCTCGAAGACCTGCACCGCACGTCTACGGCTGAGCAGGGGGCAGACATCGAAGTTGACGGTGAATCCGTCGAAGAGGTGACCGACGAGCGACGGACAGCCGCCGAACTCCGCCGTATCGGCGAGACCGTGTGCGGAGTCATCGAGTCGATGTTTGAGATGTTGGCAACTGGGGCCGTGTCGTCTGATGAGGGTTAGGCTGCATGGACAGTAAGAACATACGGATGCCGTGGGCCGAAGTGTCGCAGCGGTGGGGCCACCCGTGGCACTCGATGTGCTCGTACTTGGGGACGTTTCCTCCGGTCATGGCGCACGCCTTGATTCAAGTCCACACCGACGAAGGGGATCTTGTCTACGATCCTTTTTCCGGGCGGGGGACGACGGCTCTTGAGGCTCGCATCTTGAACCGGCGTGCAGCAGGGTCCGATCTGAATCCCCTCGCTGTGGCCCTGAGCCGGGCCAAGGCAGGAAACGTGGAAAAGGGCGCTGTGTTGGACAGGATTGACAGTCTGGAACGACGCTACGACAAGGTGCTCTACAAGGCGGAAGCCCAAGGCCAGCCTGACGACATTCAACTCATCTACAACCCGGCGACACTGGGACAGCTTTGCTATCTCCGGCGTCGATTGGGGCGGAAGCCCACAGACATCGACAGCTTTCTTGTCGGCGTGGTCCTCGGAGTCATGCACGGAGCGGAGCGGCAAGGGGGCGGCTCGGCCTACGCCTCCATCAGTATGCCGAACACTTTCAGCATGTCCCCGGAGTACGTCCGCAGGTTTGTTCAGGAGAAGCGACTCCAGCGAGTTCCTCGGGATGTCTTCCGCATCATGCGAGAGAAGGTGGAACGTCTCTTCAAAGTGACGCAACCCGTAGGAAACCCTGCATCGATTTGGCGAGCAGATGCGAAGCGGCTTATGACCACGCCCGAGGCGGCGGCGCTCCAAGGCGAGGTGGATTTGATTCTCACCTCGCCCCCGTACTTGAACATAGTGAACTACGCTCTCCAGAACTGGATTCGGCTTTGGTTTCTCGATGAAGCACCCACTGAGGTTGATTCCGACCTTGACGACAATCTGGCGATTGGTCCGTGGGTGGGCTTCATGGATGAAGTACTCGAACAGTCGAAGCTGTTGCTGAAACCCGGCGGTGTCATCGTCCTTGTGATTGGAGACGTGGCTCGGCCCTCAAGCAACGTCCTCTCGCCAGCGAGGGAGTTGATCCGACACGTCAAGCACAAGGGTTCGTTCGCCTACGTCGGGTGTGCCGTTGACCGCCTGAATACGGGCGAAAAAGTCAGCCGCATCTGGAAGAACACGAAGGGCAACGCCACCGCCATCGACCGAGTTGTCGTGCTCTCCGACGCCACCCCTCGTCTTCGGCAATTCGACGGGTCGCCGTTCGGCTTGGATGCTGACGAGCACGACGACCTCGACCCTGCACGGTTGGCCGAGTACGCAACTGAATATGCAGGGACGCAGCTAAGGCCATCCGCATAGTAAATCCGAGCGAGGAAGTTCGACATGTCCGACAATCAGATCAGCAACGCCACGAACAAGTCTGCGAAGACAAAGAAGTGCTTCGTAGTCGCTCGAATCGGCGCAGACAACTCCGCCGAGAGGCGTGAGACCGACGGTTTGCTTGAGGAGGTGCTCCGGCCCGTCCTCGAAGGGAAGGGCTACGAGGTTCGAGCCTCCCATGAGGTATCGACGTCGGGGTCCATCTCAAGGCACATAATGGAGAGTCTGCTGAATGACGATCTCGTAGTTTGCGACCTCACGGGGACGAACCCCAATGTGATGTACGAGCTTGCTGTTAGGCACGCCAGCGGCTTGCCGGTCGTCACGCTCATGCAGGAAGGAGGCAACATCCCCTTCGACATTGGACACGAAAGGACCGTGTTCTACGTCAACGACATGAAAGGGTGCGCTGAACTCAAGAAGACGCTGGGGGAGTTTGTCGATAAGGCAGTGTCCGCCAAGACGCCCGACAACCCGATCCATCGAGTCCGGCAGGACTTTGCGCTGAAGCAGGTCGAAGGAGCCAGCGACCCCCAAGAGGCGATCATGCGTCGGCTCGATGGTCTCGAAGGGAGAATCCAGAGCCTTGCAGAAATACGTCAGCCAGTTCGACTTGTAAGCCCATTCTCCGGCTCTAATCTTGAGCGGTCTGTCAACCAACTCTACGTTACGGGAAGCAGTGGGACAGGGAGTGCCCCGCTGTTCAATGCTGGTCTCGTCAGCCCCCTTGAGCACGCCAAACTCGACGCCAAGGGCGATTGACACCAAGCGGGGCCGCTGCACAACGGTCGGCCCATTCACTCGCACGCCAACACGTCCTCCTCACCACCCACCCGAAGGAAGAACTCCCCACAGGGGAGGTGTACGTCGGGGCCGAGGATTACATTGCTGGGCCACCGGCCACGCTTGGTGCCGCAATCGATCCGGCCGGTGTTCCCGCCGGACATCGACGTGTTCTCGGAGATGATCACGCCGTCAGAGCAGGTGACCCGCATCTCTTCATCGCCGACCCGGCTCCGGTCGATGTGCAACCCGCCCGTCCCCCACTTGAGGACGTTGGCGGCGACCGTCTTCTCTGACAGGGGCTTCCGCAGGATGTGGATGACCTTCATATCAAGCTCCCGGTTCTTCTTGGTCCAGTGACAATACCGCTCAGTCGTCCCAAGGGGTCCGACAGACGCCGCTGCCTGCCGCCAAGCGACCGAGGCGGGAACGAGGGTCGAGGTTCCGATGGAACCGCTCTGAGGCCGCCTCAGCGGCTCGCTGCCCCCGTCGGTCGGTGGCCCGGTCCACTGCAGTTTCAAGCCATCGAGCGTAGATGTCCGCCGGGTCGAACGGCTTGTTCCCCGCCTGCCGCTTGAAGTAGTCGATGACGTAACGGCGGGCCGCACGCCGCTGTTCGTTCTGCTTTGGGCCGATGCACATGACTCGATGGGCATCGTGGCACTTGACTTGGAGCACCCCGGTCCAGCGTTGAGTTCGTTCCCGTTCAAGGGCTTCCTCCTCGTCGTCGCCCTCCTCCGCAAGCTGGTCGGTCCAGAAGTCCCACTGCCGCTGCTCTTCCACCTCTTCCGGCGTCATGGGCGGCTCTGGAGCCAGTGCGACTGGGACGACCTTCCTCGGCTGCACGACGTGCCCGAGGAGCACCTCCAAGACCTCACCAGCCCGGTAGCCGTCCTGATGGGTCAAGGCAAAGGCCACGTCATCAGGAAGTAGAACGTCCAGTTCGTCGGGATCCCCGTAGGCAGCGGCTCCGATGTCCTTGGGCATGAAGAACCGTCCGTCATAGGTGTGCTCGCCCATCAGGTTGGTCACGCAGTCAGAGAGGGTCACCCCCGCCTCCTTGGCGAGCAGCTTGAGGATGCCCTTCTCGTAGCTCTCCATCTTGATGCGGACCCGCTGGCGGCCCCCAGTCTTCTTGGCTTCTCGGGCTTCCTGCTTCCTCTGACGGTCAGCCTTCTTCCGGGCTTCGGCCTTCAGCTTCTTGGCCTTCAACTTCTTGGCTTCCAGCTTCTTCTTTCTGGCTTCCAGAGCGGTCATCTTCACCTCGCT
The DNA here is from genome assembly GCA_964471355.1 of uncultured Enterobacteriaceae bacterium. Taxonomy (GTDB): domain Bacteria; phylum Myxococcota_A; class UBA796; order UBA796; genus CAYYHT01. Next base: position 6,335 of record CAYYHT010000223.1, on the reverse strand, counting down.
CATGGCCGTCCTCCTTGGGCTTCTCTGGCCCAGTTTTGCCATCTTCCGGTTTCGTTCTGGATCCCTCTGGAGTTATTGGGTTTTCCCGGATCACCCTGCGGACCCGCAACGTAGATACTTACTCCTTGTTCCTTCACCTTTTGCAAAGCGCCGCCGAGGGGCCGTTGCAAAGGGATCGGGGATTCAAGAAATAGATGTACGTTGCGGGTCCGCAGGGTGAACGCCGAAAACCAAAGAGATCCAAATAGTTCCAAGACAGAAACGGAAAGGCCCGAAACCACCGGGTCCAAGGTGGTCGTGATGTAGCTGAAAGAGGGCTGACGAAGGGTGCCCAGAAGGCCGGAGAACCGAGCCGGAAGAAACTGATGGTCGAGGACTACAGAGCCATCAAGCTGGATGTCGAACAAGAGGCCCGGGTCCAAGGAAACGGAGGAGACCCTCTGGTTGGCGATGAGCTTGGAGGCCGTGACCGAAGGCGACCCTGAGCGGAAGCTCGAACCCGAGTCGAGAGCCACTGGCTGGCGGGAAGATGAACGCCACCCTGTGGGTGAGTTCGAGCTTCCGCTGAGGGTCGTCTTGGTCGCCATGTTCATCTTCCTCGTCGGCGGCTCTCACCCCGCACACCTACTACTACCCGTCGGCGATGATCTTTCAGGCCCCCTTCAACTACGCTGGGAGATAGGCTCGAAATGGAGCCGGAGGACTTGTTCGAGTTCTCGGGAGGATGCTGCAAGTTTCTTGTGGCAACGAAGGAGCGTCGAGCGAGGACACGAAACATGAACACGCCCAGCCAAACGCCTCCCCGAAGCGCCGATCAGGTGGCAGCAGATGCACTGACCAAGGCGGGGTGGTTCTTCCCGGCTTATCTTAGCCGGGGCTACGTCATGGAGATCGCCCGCAAGGTCAGAGATGCGCCACCCGACGAACGGACGAAGGTGCTTGAGGTAGAGATCGCCGCCACATACTCGGAACCCAAGCATCTGGCGGTGATGGTCGAGGAGCGCTACCTGCGGTGGCCGTACATCGAAGACCACGCCGCCGTGGTTTCCGAGGTGTTCGAGGCTCATGCATTGGGCCTGCACCATGTGGCAACGACCGCACTGCTACCTGTCGTTGAAGGGACACTACGAGGACTGGCGACGACGCTGAATCTGCCGCCACAGCGGCGTGGAATGCCAGCCCTTGTCAAGCGGGTGTTGGTCGAGATCGAGAAGAGGCTCGAAGCAGTTGAGAACGAGCAGGTCCGGTCTGAGCGGCTGGTACTGATCCACTCGTTCCGCACGTTCGTTGAGGAGCGGTTCTGGCAGAACACCAAGAACCTTCCGTCAGGCGAGACGCTCAACCGCCACTCCATCTTGCACGGGCTGGCGGGTTCGACGGCTTTCGCAAGAGCGTTGAACTTCGGGCGGCTGGTTTCGGTCCTCGACATGCTGTGTTTTTGGATCGCCTTCTTCCCGCCGCACCCAGACCGCCATCTGTCTGCCCTTCCTCCGGACCCCACGATGCGGTCTATCGTTCGAGCACAACACTACGACGTCTCGGGCACCCTCGCCGCAGCGAGTCGAGCCGCTTCGGCCAAGGCAACCGCCCACATCGCTTCAGTGCAACCCGGCGGGACCGCTCTCCGCACCAAGGGAGATTGAAGGCACCGCTTCACAGTTCAACGACAGCCTGAACGCACCATCGCCCAATTTTACGGCCGGTACATTTGGGTTTCAGGAGTCGTAATCGACGATGGGCAGGTCGCCGAAGGCGAGTTCTGCTTGGATTCCATCCTTCTCTCCCCGGCGGTTCTCACCCCGCCTCGTAGATACGTCTACGCTTGGAGACATGATTTTCAGGCCCCCCACTGTTATCGAAGACCAACCAACGTCCATGCACGCTGGCTTGGACACTCAGGCAAGGAATCTTCCAAAGCCGAGGAACAACCGATGGTCAAACCGAGCTTTCTGAACGCCCAACGAGATCGGTCGCTGCGACAACGCCGCACAACTCCGTTCCTTCGTCGCCTCTGCCTCGGGGTTGCAGACAAGGCCCTTCGCATCCACTACGGCGACAACTACTCAGACAAGTGCCTACAGGCTACCTTGGCGGTGTTCGCCGTGCTGCAACGAGTCGGCCTGAAGGCGGAGGTGATCATCGGCGAGGTCTGCACTGTCGAAACCCGTGACATCGGCGACGGACGGTATGCAGCGAAGTGGTCGGGCTTCTGGGGCGAGCACCACCATCACTGGTGCCTGACGGAGTTCGGCGAAATAGCAGATTTGTCGATCAGTCAGCTTTCGCTTCATGCCAAATGCAGCGAGGACGGCTGGCGCTCGCCCCCACCCGTCTGGTGGCAGGTGGCTCCTCATGGTTTCTTCGGAGGACTGCTGTATGGACAGCAGGGCGTTGGCGGCGGGGTGCTTCTCCCTGATGCCGAACAGGCTGACCTTGAATCGCTGATGCAACTCGTAGGCTCGACTATCGAAGGCGTCATTGATGGCGAAGACGACCCTCCGCTGATGCAGGAGTTTCTGGTCGAGGATGTCGCATCCCTCGAAGGGTCCGCAAGGACGCTCGGGTCATGGGCGAACCAAGCGGCTCAGTTCATTCAGCACAACGAGGCCCCGTTGAAGGTGTAGCCGCCAGCCATCACTCCGCCGTCGTTGCCCCAACGTCGAGTCCAAGTAATTTGGCGGCGAAAGTGAGCCGCTGCTTCTTGATGTTGACCCATTCCTTGTCGAAGTTGCTGCCGGGAGTGCGGTTGAGCCTCTGGTGTTCTGCAAGGCCGTGGTCCAACAGACGTAAAAGTGCGGCGTCCGCTTGGTCTGCGAATAGCACGACCGCCCTTGGCGGGCGGCGTTGGGGATCTGCGGTTAACTGCACCTTGAGAACGGCCCTCACTTTTTTTCCCTCAAGTTCAGCACCAGCCACAAGCGGATTCGGCTCCTCAGTTCGACAGGCGAGCAGCCGACCGGGCATCTTGACGACCCCTGCCACGACTTCCTCGAAGACGGTCAACTCCTCGGGGGTCACCTCGCACAAGAACCCCAGCCACCGCCTGTACTCAGCGTCGGGCCTCTTCAGGGTGTACTCCGCTATTAGCAGCCCGATGGGCTTCACCGCTTCAGCACACGGCGGCTGGTCGAGCATTTCTCTGGCGGCCTTCTTCGCCGCACGACGGAAGTTGTCGTTGTCTGCCAAGAGGTTGATACGGGCTTGAGCAACATCCTCGTCACCATCGCTGAGAGCGATGCCAGCTTCCCCTACCGCCGCCATGAAGATGCTGACCTCCTCGTCTCTTCCCCGCTGAACCAGTCGGTCCACGAGGGCGTGGCCGACCTTGTTCACGGCGGTCATGGCAACCGCAGCGAAGGGATTCACCGTTGCGACGGCGACGGCAGCCACGTCGATGCCACGCTCAAGGTTACTGCTCTTCTCGTCCTTCACGTCGTCCCCCTCGCTGATGTCGGTCCTTTCAAGATAATCCGCCGACAAACTGAAGCCACGGTTTCAAATCTGAGTACGAGCCAAACGCTTCACTGCTCGACCAACGACCAACTTCTACAGCCCATACATTTTAGTTTTCCGAAGTCGTGAGTAGACAGCGGGCAGGAAGGGATGTCGCTGACGTAGGCGGCTGACCCGGCCCACCCCACGGCCACCTGCATGTGCTCCGTCTCCCGTCGGGAACCGAGCCGCAGGTGTCCCATGTCCACGGCCGTCAGCAGCGACTTCAACAACCTCCTGAACAAGATCAACGGCCACGACGTTGCCCTCGAAAACGTCTCGCTCACCCAGATCCGGCGGTGGCACCGGACACAGGAGGAGCAGCGTGCCTACTCATTCGCCCGTGGCTACGTCATCGGGCGTGCCCTAAAGTTCCAGCGTGACAAGCTCAAGCACGGCGAGAAGTCCGCTTGGGCGAAGAAGCTCGGCATCTCCTCCCAGAGCATCAACACCTACATAAGGGGGTTCGAGGCCATCGTGGAGGCCGAGACGGAACAGGGCGGCTTTGACGTTCCAGACCTCGGCAGCTTCACCGGCTGGGTTCGGTCGTCGGCCAAGACCAACAGGCCCAAGGCTCCGAGGCCGCTGACCCGTGAGCAGTGGATTCGTCGGGTCGAGAGCACGCTTTTCGAGGCGTGGTGCAACGGCACTGACCCAGACACGGGCTGGAAGCTGGAGGTTCTCGTAGACGGGGCGATGGACATGCTTTCGACATGGAGGCAGCACCACCCGAACACGGAGAACGGTGACGACCACGGCCCCGACGACGTGGCGAGTTTGATGAATGCAGCCCAAGCGGCCCTCCCGCTGCCGGATATGGATGCTCTTGTTGATGAGCTTCTTGGCGAAGTGTCATTCAGCGTGCGGGCGAGCAGCGTGGACATCAGGCAGCCCATTGACGAGGCATTGATGCCGACCCTCATGGCACGGGCCGAGGCAGAAGCGGCGAGCTTCCCGGTGCCGTTCACGTCAACCGATCTCGGCCAGAGACTCGGGGTCAGCCGCCAGAAGGCGACGTCGCTTCTGAAGCAACTTGGCTGGCAGTCGAGGCCGAACGTCTATCTCGGGCGGGGCAAGCGTGGGCGGCGCTGGCTCCCGACGGTGGTTCCAGCAACAGCAATCAACGATGTCGATGTTGTCATGTCGTGGCATGACCTCCACGAAGACCACATGGACAACCTGTGGGATCAGTTCGGCTGGATGGTCACGTTGCCCGAAGAGCAAGAGTGACCATCCAGCCATTTAGTTTTGCGACCCCGAGAGTAGGCAACGTGATCGGGTGTGCCGCCGTCGGCGAAAACCCCAAGCAAAGCATGCTCTTTGAGGTGTTGCTTGATCTCAAAAAGCAAATGAAATAGATCAGTTATGCCACCTTCGGGCGGTGATGGACGGGAACAAATGACGGCGAAGACAGCCCGAAAGACGAGGTTCGCTCCGAGGCCAAAGCCCATGTTCGGCGCCCCGTCGCAGACCATCTGGAAGACACGGCCAGTTCCCGACGAGGTGATCGCCGCCCGAGAGATCACCGCCAAGGTCGAGAGCGGCGAGCTGGTGCCTGTTGGGGCCGTCGCCGCAGCGGTCAGGGCCGTGACCTCGCCATCGCCGTTGCCCTCGTCCCCAACGGCTCATCCGCCGGGGTGCCTACTCAAGACCGACGAGGCTGCACGCTACCTCCGGGTCGCCCCCGCAACGCTCCGCTCCGCAATCCACCGTGGCTGGCTCGCACCAGACGGAGCGACAGGACCGGGCGGAGCACATCTGTTCAGACGAGTGACTTTAGACGCCTACGCCAAAGCGTGGGTTGGGGGGAAAGAAGATGGCGGCGAATTGGAAGGCGACGAGGCACCCCGGCGTGCAGACGGCGGGCCGGGGCAAGTACAGGCTCAGGGTAGCCGTGCTGCGGGGCAACAAGCGGGTCTACCGCAAGAAGGTGATGCCCGAAGGAACCTCGCTGGCAGACGCCGTGGCCGCAGCACTCGAACTGCGACAGGAAGCCGAAGACGTGACCCTTGGGCACCACCACCCGGATACAGCCCTAAACGTCGGTGAGACGGTCGAGGGCTATGCCGAGAGGTGGTTGGCCTTGAAGAAGAAGCGGCTCAAGGAGTCGGCCTACGTCAGCTACGAAGGTCCGATGTACCGCAGGATCCTCCCTCGCATCGGCTACGTCCGCTGCGTCGATGTCCGCCGGGGCATGGTCGAGGCGTGGGTGGCGTGGGCCGAAGAACAGCGGAAGCCGAACGGGTCGGGGTTCGCCGACGGAACCCTGAAGACGTGGTGGCAACCGATGGCGACCATGCTGCGTGACCTTGCTGGCGACTATGACATCCCTGATCCGACCCGGCGTGTTCGCCCGCCGGAGGCCCCGGAAGTCCCAGCCGTGCGGGAGACGGCAACCCTGTCCATCGAGCAGGTCCAGCAGCTTCTCAAGGATGCCAAGGAACTGACGCCGGACCGCTACGCTGAGATCGTCACGCTCTCCACGACCGGGATGCGGGCGGGCGAACTCCACGCTCTGAAGTGGGACGCCATCGACTTCACCAAGGGCGAGATCACGATCCGCCGGAGCATCTCAATGGGGAAGTTGCGGGAGACGACCAAGACGAAGGCTTGGAGGTCCGTGCCAATGGCCCCGCTGCTCGCCGAAGTGCTTCGGCAACATCGCCGTCAGCAGCTTGAGCGTCAGGGACTCGGCCTTCGCAGTGGCCTGATCTTTCCGTCCTATCGAGGAACGCCCCGGACGCCGGGGAGCTTGGGGAAGGCGTTCAAGGCCCTGATGGCAGCGCATGACTACGACCAGCGGGTCGGCCCGCAGGTCTTGCGGCGCACGTTCAATACCTTGC
>CAYYHT010000222.1:0-10208 GCA_964471355.1 uncultured Enterobacteriaceae bacterium | reverse complement strand
CCCGGCGTGCAGATCGGGTCGGTGATGGAGTGCTGCGGCCACGACGGCACCTATGCCATGACCGTCGAAGGGTTCGAACCCAGCGTCCGCATCGGCAAGAAGTCCTTCGAAGAGATGGCCGACCACGAGGGCGAGATCTGGATCACCGACTGCCCGCTGGCCGCGATTCAGTTCCACCAGCATGCTGGCGTCAAGCCGATGCACCCGATGACCGTATTGGCCCGCGCCTACCGAGAGAACGGATTCTGATGCCACGCAAGCTCACCCGAGACCAGATTGTCGACTACGCCACGTGGACCGACGTGCGCCTGCAGCAGCAGCCGGCCATCTTCGCGGCCAAGAAGCTTCGGCGCATCTTCGTCGGTGAGTACCTGACCTTCCTGTTCGAGAACAGCGAGACGGTCCGGTACCAAGTGCAAGAGATGATGCGCATCGAGAAGATCGTGCGCGAAAAGGACATCGCGCACGAGATCGAGACTTACAACGAGCTGATCGGCGGGACTGGAGAGCTGGGCTGTGCGCTGCTCATCGAGATCGACGACGAGGCAACGCGCGACGAGTTGCTCACCGCTTGGCTGGGCCTCGAACGCACGCTCTACCTGCAGCTCGACGACGGCAGCCGGGCCACGGCGCGCTTCGACGAGCGGCAGGTGGGCGAGACGCGCCTGTCATCGGTGCAGTACCTGACCTTCGACACCGGCGGGCGCACACCCGTGGCAGTTGGGGTGGACCACCCGGCCTACACCGATCACACCGTGTTGACCGATGCTCAGCGCGACGCACTGGCACGAGACTTGGCCAGCTAGAGCACTCTAGCAGCTGCTAGAGCCGGCGAATCTGCCTGCGAACGATGGGCGGAACGACCCAGCTGTAGACAGCCAGCACCACATAGAGCATCAAAATGCCCATGCCCAGGCTCTCAAAGCCCATCCCCATCAACAGGAATGCCACGGCAAAGGCGAAGATCCACGATTGGGCCCCGCCGAGCCAGTGCAGCGGCCGAATCGGCCACATGGCCCAGTGCGCCAAAATGCGCGTCTCGTCAGCAAGGGCGACGATGTTCGTTCTGGAGGGGTCGAGCAGCACCGCGGTGCGCATGTTCTCCGCTGCCTCGTCCGGGCGGCCGGACAACGCACTGGTGAGCCCCAAGAAGGCATGACCGGACTGTGAGTTCGGGTCGAGCGCAAGCAGCTGGTGACTGCAGCGAGCCACCTCGGCATCATCGTTGCGCAGCCATGCAAGCAGAACCCGGGCCTCGGCGGTGTCGACGGACTCCGGATCGAGCTGTGCCGCCTCGGCAATCAGGGCGGTTGCTTTGTCGGGCTGGCCAGCGAGGCCACACAGGCGGGCGTAGCAAGCCCAAAACTGTGGGATACGGGGCGCCCGCCGGATGCCCTCGAGCACCGCACGTTCACCTGCCGCGAGGTCGTCCGTGTCTTCGTGGGCGCGCGCCAGACATAGATACAGATCTGGGTCTTCGGGATTGATGGCCAGGCCCTTCTGCGCGGCGTCGACGGCTTCGTCATTCTGATCCAAACCGCTGTGCGCAATCGAGCGCCATGCCCAGGTGTCCGAAGACTCGTTCGAGGCAGACGCCAGCATTGAAAGCGCCTGCTGGTAGCGACCGACCTGCACCAAGGCAGCGCCGCGCTGGAGTGCCCCGTCACTCGCCAATGGGGGCCTCGGGGTCAATGCCAAGCACAAAGAGGGCCGCGCGGAAAGAGCCCAGGGTCATCAGCCCCCCCAGCAGGCCGCCACCAAAGACCGCAGCAAGGCCGGGCCCCCACAGCGAGGCGTATTGCTCTTCGTCCACTCGCACGTCGTAGCGACGCTCAGCAGGGGCCTGTAGCTTGGCGAGCGCCAACCACGTCAGCAAACCACACAACTGCTGAATCCGCCGCCCTACCGTGCGCGGATGAATCGAGATGTCCGGTTGGACCACGACGAAGAGCACCATCAGCGCGACGGTGCTCACAAAGCCCACCACGCTCACAGCGATCATCATCTGCTGCCGATCGGCACGCATGCCTAGCCGGGGCCCATTCAGAATCGCGATAATCGCGACCGGAATGACCCCGCCAAAGAAGGCCACATACAGCTGGTTGTCCGGAAGCCAGGGCAAGCCGACCCCACGAGTCTGCAGAGGCGTTTGCTCCTGCAGCGTAGGGGTCAGCAAGTCCAAGATGGCTACCCGAGAGCGGCCACGGCTGCCTTGATGCCGTCGAAGTCCGGGAGCTCACCCGGAGCGCCCATGATGATGGCCGCGATGGTGCCCTCACCATCGATGACGAACGCGCCGCGGTTCGCGACGTTGTAGCCCTGCAGGCCGACGAAGTTCTCGATGGTCATGCCGTACGCGGCGATGGTCTCGCCGGTGTAGTCGGCCAGCACCGGGTACTCAATCCCGTTCTGCTTGGCGAAGGCCACGCTCGAGAAGATGTTGTCGGCGCTGATGGCCAGCATCGTGGCACCGAGGTCGTTGTAGTCGGCCAACTCATCGCGCATGCGGCAGAGCTGTGCCTGGCAGTTGCCAGTGAACGCCGCAGGGAAGAAGTTGATCACGACCGGTTTTCCACGAAGCTCGGACAGGGTGATCTTGTCTGTCTTGCTGTACGCAAGAGTGAAATCCGGAGCCTTGTCGCCAACACTGGCCATTACACACACCTCTTATTGGGGTCGTGCTGCTATCCCGACTCCGCAGAAAGAGCACAGCAAACCGCGGCCCATGCCGCTACATTGGCCCGTCATGCTTCACCGTCTCGCCCTCACCGCCGCCTGCATTGCGACCCTGGTCGCTGGTGTGGCGCTGGCAGAGCAAGGCGGGCTGGGCCTGTGGAGCGCAGCACTCGCCTTGGGCAAGGGCGATCCGACGCTTGCTGTTCAGCGAGGTGACAAAGTTGGGGATTTCTTGCATGGGCTGGCCCACGACTTCGAGGTCGATGAGCAGACGCGCCAGACCCTATTGGACGTCCGCGAGACCGCTCTCGAGCTAGACCTGACCAAGCTCTACAACATGCTGCCCGACGCCGGCGACGGCAAGCATGAGCTCTTCGTGACAGGTCGCGCACACGGGCGCAAGGGCTATGCGCTGTCCATGGGTGACACGCCGGGCAGGAGCAAGGGCGCCTTCGGCGACATCGATGGCCGAATCTCGCTCATTCCCACTGAATTCGACAAATCCAGCGGCTACATCACCCATCAAGACGTGAGCCTGTCGACGTCGGACGTCACCGACCGCATCGTGGTCTCTGTCTTGGCCGATGCCTTCCGGGAAGTCGAGGCCGCAGCCGCGACGGCTCCCGAGGGTGCCCCAGCCGATGACATGGTGCTGGCAGCGCTGCGCCACGCACTGCCCCAGACCCTTGGCTTCATGGAACAGTTCGTCGTCGTCGACCAGCTGGGAGGCATGTCGAAGGGCGGAATTCTCGCGATTGATGCCAAGGCTCACATCGACCTAGACAAGCTGTCGGCCGCGTCGTACCCCGCACTCGCCCGCTTCCTAAAGCGAATGCGCTCCCTCGTTGACGGCGAGCTCGCGTTCACGACCACCGACGGCAAGCGCCTGGGCTCGCTGACCGCGGTCAGCGAGGGCTCAGTGATGGGTGTCCACTTCCTCGCCAAGGACGGCGCCTTGGTGCCGTTCACCAAGACCAATGCACTGCCGAGTGAGGCCATCGTCTTCGAAGACCTGCTCAGCATCAACGTCCAGATGCGGCCCAGAGGGGACGTGCGCTACCAAGGGACCCGCCTCACCCTGGACCGGTGGGTCCTGCCCATCGCCTACCGAGTCAGCTCTGACGGTGCCCGGGCGACCAGCCGCATACGAACCGTGCCCAATGTCGAGCTCGCTGGAGACAGCGTCTTCACCGGTTGGATCGTCTCCGCAGCGGACTCCGCCTTCGATCTGGCCGGACACGCCGAAGCCCTCTTTGAAGGCATCGCTCATGGCCCGTCAGGCAAGGGCAGCGTTGTCGAGATGTCCCTGTCTCGCTCCGGCAGTCACTGGGCGCTCAGCGAGCGCGCGGACATGCTGTTGCTCGACAATGCCCTCATCCGGTTCGCCATGCGCATCGCGGGCAACTATCTGATTCCCGAGGACGAGGTGGTCGACGACCTCGTTCGGCTGCAGCGGCTGCTTCTGGGCCATCTGGCGTCGGACTGGGCGACCGCACGGGAGGGACTTCTGGCCACGGCGTCAGCACCATAGTCGCGACCTGTGCCGTCCTCCCTGGTACGCTGATGCGAGAAGGATCTCTCTCAAGGAGCAGTTCGACACCGCATGGGAAGCAGAAGCCGTCGGAGACTATTCGGAGGCGGAGGCGCAGGCCTGACGCCAAAAGCCCCCGCACCGCCAGCAGCGGAGACACCACCCGCCGCAGATGCCGCAGCAACGGACGCACCTGCGCCAGATGCCGCAGCCGCCGCGGACGCCCCCCCGGCCGAGGCGCCCGTCGCCGAGCCAGCCCCCGCGGCCGAGGTCCCAGCAGCGCAAGAGACGCCAGCCGCGGAACCGCCCGCCGTTGAAGCGCCCGCTGCAGAACCCAATCCTTCAGAGGCACCGACCGCAGATGTGCCCGTCGCTGATCCTCCCGCTGCGGCTCCGGAACCGGCCCCCGAACCTGCTCCCGCCGCCGAGTCGCCAGCAGCCGATGTCCCGGCCGCCGAAGCACCAACTGCCGAGACTCCGGCCGCTGAAACTCCCGCTCCCGCCGCAGAGGCCCCGACCGCCGAAACACCCGCAGCGCCAGCCGCCGAGCCGCCCGCTGCCCCGCCGGCCGCCGACACTCCGGCCCCCGACGAAGCCCCGACTGAGCAGACCCCCAAGGCGCCCGCACAGGGCGACCAAGCCGCAGCCGAAGACGTGGGCGACCCGCTGTCTGCGGACGGACTTCCATCTCTCGACGAGTGGACCTCCGAAGAGCCGATGCTGCCGCCGAACTACAAACAGGACGAGGGCGATTTTGTCCTGAAGACTGGCGCCTCGCCCGCCATGATGGCGATCGCCGCCTTTGGCGCTCTGGTGACTGGCGTGCTGATCTTGAGCGTCGTCGGAAGCGTTCTGATGGGTGGCGGCGCCACCGAGGAAGACGTCAGCACAGCGCCTGCAGCACCCGAAGCCCCAGCCACTCCCGAAGCTCCCGTCACGCCCGACGTAGCGGCTCCCGCCGCCGGCGAAGGCGAGGGCGACCCCCTCGAAGGCGAAGTGCCAGCCGAGGGTGAAGGCATCGAGGGCGAAGAAGTCGTCGAGACTGCAGCAGCACCGGTCGCCAAGAAGGCAGTCGCCAAGAAAAAGGCACCTGTCGTCGAGGAGGCTCCCCCACCGCCTCCTCCTCCACCACCCGTCGAAAAGGTCGTCACACCGGTGGCTGCCCCTCCTCCTCCACCTCCTCCTCCTCCTCCTGACTCGAGCAAGAAGAAGAGGAGAGGCAAGAAGTAGGCAATCATGGATGGAGGCCTGACCCGCTGGCAGTCCTTCGTCTTGCGGCACACCAAGCCTGGCAACTTGATTCTGCACGCCATCTCAGCCGCGTGCTTCTTTGGAGCTCCGGTGGTTGCCATGCTCACCACCAATCCCTGGTGGTTGCTCCCGTTCTTTGTGTCGGGTCTGATCGGCTCGGCGGGACATCGGCTCTTCGACGACGGCGGCGTCAACCTTCGTGAGACCACCAGCGCCCCCGAAGTGCCTGGCTACGTACTGATCATGTTCTGGATGTTGGCTCGGGGACAGTGGTGGGACGAAGTCGCTCGAGCCAGACAAGCCATGCCGGCAACACCAGCAAGTCAGCCAACAACGCCACCGCAATAATCACGGCCCCTAGGCCACCGAATGTGGCATTGGTGGGGAAGCTCGACAGCGCGTTCACTCCGAAGCCGGCAATCAGGATGACCGACGTGAGCCAGATCGCTCGCCCCGTGGTCCGCACAGCCTCGGCCACCGCTTGCTCGGGGGACCGCCCATTGTCGAGCTCCTGTTGGTAGCGGGCCAACAGGTGGACAGTGTCATCGGCAGCCAACCCGAGCGCAATCGCAAAGACCACGGCAGACACCGGGTTGAGAGTCCAGCCCAGCACACCCATCATCGCGTAGCCAGCCGCCAGTGGCAGTACATTGGGCAACAGGCTGACCAAGCCAGCCCGCAGGCTGCGGAACAGGACCGCAATCAACAACGCCACGGTCCCAAACGCCCACCACAGACTGGTCCGCAAGTCAGAAGCGATGCGGGAAATGCCCCGATAGGCCAGCAGCGGGGTGCCGGTAGCCTGGACCCGTGCACCGTGCTCTGACAGTCGAAGGTTGCCCTCGGCCTCTAGCTCCTCGGCCAATGCGACAAAGCGAACGGCTCCTGGATCCGCCGTTCGCACAGAGATGCGCGCCATACCGTGCGTCTGTGCAGGCGTGACGACGACGGTGCGCGTCTCGTCCCGCAGTCTCAGCCCAGCGGCGAGCCCCCTCACAGCACTCGCGAGCTCGGGCCCTCGCGAATTCGACGGAGAGCTGACTTCGAGCTCGACGCTGAGCAGACCACCCAACTCCTCGTCGAGCAGACGACTGCCTACCGCCGCCTCGGCGTCGGGGGGGATGTCTCGGGCGAACTCATGCCCAACCTCGACGCGACTTCCGAGCGCCAGAAGCCCCAACAGCAACGCGAGGGAGCCTAGAGCAATGGGGGCCGGGAATCGCACGGCGAAGCCACTGATGGACCCCAGCAACCCCTCCAAACGCACATGCTTGTGCGGCGCCCGGCTCAGCGGGCCGAACTCGAGCAGCAGCGGCAACACCCAGAGAACGGTCGCGAGAGCAAACACCAGTCCTAAAGCGGCGAATAGCCCAAAGCTGCGCAGTGCTGGCAAGCTTGTGCTCAGCATCGACAAGAACCCAGCCACGGTGGTCAACGTCGTCACAAGGAGAGCAGGCGCCACGTCACGAACCGCTGTCCGCACATCGCCCGTTTCTTCGTGTCTGGTCAGCAGGTGGATGGCGTCAGCCACCGCAATCACCGGGATCAGCGTGAAGTAGACCTGGTTCAGGATGCCCAGAGGCTCACCCCAGGCGCCCATGAAGCCGAGCAGGAACACGACCGGCGTCACCGCCGCAACCAAGGGCAGCACCACCCCCTGCCACCGCCGAAACGCGAACCACAACGCCGCCAAGATGAGCAACAGCACCGCCGGAATCAACACTGCCTGGTTGACCAGAATCATGTGCAGCAGCTCGGCGCGAATCGCCGGAATGCCCGCGAGCCAGGTTCGGGTCTGCTGGGTGCGCCAACCGTCGAGCTCGCGCTGCATGGCGCGGGTCACGGGCAGAATCTTCTTGGCGTTGTCCGCGTCGACACCCAGTCGAACCATGATCGCCGCGTGGCTGCCGTCTGCCGACAGGAATGTCGGCACCACAATGGGCCGCCCTAGCAGTTCAGGCATGGGCCCGGCGTGGGTGTTGTCACGCTGCACGACGATGAGAGGGACTCCCGGGCCGGCAACCGGGGACGGAAGGTCCGCCATGCTCACGACCTCTGCGACTCCCGGAACGAGCCTCAGGCGCTCTCCAAGCGTGTGAAGGCGTGCAACGCCCTCACCCGACGCCAGGTCAGGCTCCTCGATGACGACCGCAATGCGGTCATAGTCCGCCCCCCACCGGTCGTGGAAGGCCTCTAGACGAGTCAGCTGCGGGTCGTCGCTGCCGAAATAGGCCTTGGCGCTGAACTGCGCCTTGAGTCCCAGACACCCAACAATGGCGAGTGTCAGCGCCAATCCGAACATCAAGGTCGACAGCCAAGGGCGAGACAGCTGCGCGTTGGTCAGTCTGTCGAACACGAACGCGACCAGGCAGAGGGCTCGAGGCGGTTCACATAGGCGATGTACTTGCTGACCGGGGCATCGATGGGAAGCAGGTTGGCAGGACGAAACCGGATGTGGTCGTAGATCTCACCATCTTCGTCTCGCAGCACGTAGAAGCCCCACTTCATGGCGATCAGCAACGCGTGGCTAAACAGCCGTCCGACAATCCCGGTCCGGCGTTTGGCCACGTAGATGGGCTGAACAAGGGTGCGTCCCGACTCAAGCGGAACATAGGCAAAGACCATGTGTGTGCTCGGCAGCTCAGGACCGGTGCCGAGCAGCCGTGTGCCCTCGTTGACCGACAGAAGCCCGATATTTCCGTCGGCGTAGCGCATCGAGTACTGGTAGGTCTCGCCCAGCAAGCGACGACCTAGGCGCTCGCGAAATGAGGTCTCGGGAATGGCTCCGCGCAGCGTGTAGTCGACCACGCGGTTTCCTGTGCCTTCATCAATGATCAGCTCCATGTCGATGTGGATGTCATGAACCGTACGCAGGTGCTGGGGATCGATGCCGTTGATCATGCTCACATGGTGGTGGCAGGGCCGCTCGAATGGGATGCCGGCCTGTGCGACAACCTCTTCCCCCTCCCAACCGGGGAACTCCACGATGGCTGAAGGTGCTTCGGACGATGGATAGACCCAGATAAAGCCCCATTTTTCTTCGGTGGCGTACTCTACCTCGAGGCATTTGCGGTGGAGCGCACACCGCAGCGTGTTCCCTTCAACGTCGCCCCGGGCGAGATCGGCCCCCATGTGCGGACAGATCGCATCGCGAGCACGCACGACACCGTCATCTCCCCGAAACAGCACCAAGCGCTGACCGCATAGCTCCACTGCAAGCACGCCTGCGGGGCCCACTGACTTCGCAGAGGCCGCCAAATACCAACCGAGCGCAACCACATCCCAGTTGTTGAACACTGGCATCTCATGCAGAGGCTGACTGGTGGAATTCAGATTGCGATTCATCGGGGCGCACTCACGACGGGTACAGTTATGCCGCGTCACCGAGGTTGTCCCTGCGACTCGTTCCAATCATTGCACTCCTTCCCTTGTTTACCGGCTGCTGGCTGTCGGTGAACGAGGTGGACGGTGTGGTGCGCAGCAACAGCGGAGACGCGGACACCGACACGGATTCGGACACCGATACCGACACCGACACCGATTCCGATTCGGACGCGGACACCGATTCGGACACGGACACGGATTCGGACACCGATTCGGACACAGACACCGATTCGGACACGGACACCGACCCGGTCTGCGTCGACGAAGAACTCGCCTCGGCCACGGGCAGTGCTGCGGCGACCGGAACAAATGTCGGAATGGGTGACGACACTCACGGTGAGTGCCTGGGCACCCAAGGGGTCGGCGGACAGGATGTGTCCCTGCTCTGGACCGCGCCCAACGCGGGCTGCTGGACCATTGACACGGAAAATAGCAACTACGACACCGTGCTCTACGTCTACGAAAATGGTGGCTGCACGATGGATGAGCGGGTCTGCCACGACGACGTCATCCCGACTGAAGACACGGGTGTGCCGATCCTCTACCGGACCAGCTCGGTGGGCCTCGAGCTCGACCAAGATGACACCATCACGATCGTCATCGACGGGTACGACTCCGGGGACGAGGGCAGCTACACCCTGAACATCAATGAATCACCGACAACGGACTTTGCGAGCACCGCCATCGACATCGGCGACGCGACGGGTTCGTCTGTGGTCACGTCAACGAACACCGGTGCCGGGACGGCAGTGTCAGCAAACCCCTACCCTTGCCCCGCAAACTCGGGCGCTGACGTCATCTACAAGTGGACCGCTCCGCGTGAGGACGTCTTCGTCATCGCTCTGAACGCCAACTTCGACTCGGTGCTGTCGCTGCATCGCCAGTGCGGGGCCGTGGCCATGCTCTGTGACGACAACGAGACGCCCGAGAGTGGAGAGGACATCCCCTACGGTGCCAAGAACGGCGAAGTGCTGTACATCCGCGTCGCTGGATACAATTCAGGCGGCGGGCCTCAGACCGGGGACTTCACCCTGGGCATTCAATAAGCGCGGGTCAAGCGGAGCGGCGACGCCTCGCAGCAAGGGCCAACAGACCCAGCCAGAGCCATCCGCCACTTTCGCCAGTGCTGCATCCGCAGCTGTCTGGCTCATCGGTGTCGCCGGTCTCGTCAACGAACGGGCTGCCGGTGTCCACGTCGCCGCACAGGCTTGTGTCCGCGTCGTCGGCATCCATGCGATCAGGCACGCCATCGCAGTCCACGTCGGTATCGACGCCTTCATCGCTGTCGCCGATGCCGTCGCCATCCGAGTCCTCATCGAGGTAGGCCGGTACGCCATCGCCGTCGAGGTCCAAAGACCCCTCCTCG
>CAYYHT010000221.1:5551-10221 GCA_964471355.1 uncultured Enterobacteriaceae bacterium | reverse complement strand
TGATGCGGCTGTAGCGCAGCTTCTCGGTGTCGTAGTCCGGGCCGATGCCGCAACCGAGTGCCGAGATGATGGTCCTGACTTCGTTGTTGGCGAGCATCTTGTCGAAGCGGGCCTTTTCGACGTTGAGGATCTTGCCTCGCAGCGGAAGGATGGCCTGGTACTTGCGGTCTCGGCCTTGCTTGGCCGAGCCACCCGCTGAGTCACCCTCTACTAGGTAGATCTCGCAGAGATTCGGGTCCTTTTCTTGGCAGTCCGCAAGCTTGCCGGGCAGGTCGCCACCCTCGAGGGCTGACTTGCGACGAGCCATGTCACGGGCCTTGCGAGCCGCTTCGCGGGCACGACTGGCCTCGACCGCCTTTTGCACGATCGCCTTGGCGACCTGGGGGTTTTCGTCAAAGAAGTAGGTCAGGTGCTCGCTGATGACGCTGTCGGCCAGGCCCTTGACCTCGGAGTTGCCGAGCTTGCCCTTGGTCTGGCCCTCGAACTGCGGATCGGGGTGGCGAATCGACAGGACGCTGGTCAGACCCTCGCGCACGTCGTCGCCGGACAGGGCCTCGCCCTTGTCCTTTTTGAGCAGGTTGTTCGCATAGGCGTAGTTGTTGATCGTCCGAGTCAGCGCCGCACGCAGACCCGACACGTGGGTGCCGCCATCGATGGTCTTGATGTTGTTGACGAAGCTGTACTGCGTCTCGCTGTAGGCACTGGTCCACTGCAGGGCCAAGTCGATCTCGACACTGTCTTTGGCGCCCGAGATGCGCGCCACGTTGTCGTGCAGCGAGCTCTTGGCACTGTTCAGATGCTCGACAAAGGTCGACACTCCACCCTCGGCAAAGAAGATCTCACTGCGCAGCTCGTCGCGCTGGTCGTGCAGCTCGATGGTCAACCCTGGATTGAGGTAGGACATCTCGCGCATGCGCAGAGCCAGCACGTCGTACTCGAACTCGACCGTCTCGACGAAGATGGTGGGGTCAGGCAAGAAGCGAACCGTCGTGCCATTGAGCGGCACCCCGGCGTCGTCTGTGGGCGCCGGACCGGTGTTGGTCAGGGTGTCGGTGGGATCGCCCTTTGAGAAGCTCTGGGTGTAGTGCTGGCCAGCCTTGTCGATGTCGAGCCACAGCGTCTCGGAGAGCGCGTTGACACAGGACACGCCCACGCCGTGCAGACCGCCAGAGACCTTGTAGGTGTCACTGTCGAACTTGCCGCCGGCGTGCAGCACGGTCATGACGACCGTCGCCGCGGGAATGCCCATCTTTTCGTGAATGTCGACCGGAATGCCGCGGCCATTGTCGCTGACTTGGCAGCTGCCGTCTTCGAGCAGGCGCACCACGACCGTGTCGCAGAAACCAGCCAGGGCCTCGTCGATGGCGTTGTCCATGACTTCCCACACCAGGTGGTGCAGGCCGCGCGGACCGGTGCTTCCGATGTACATGGCGGGTCGCATGCGCACCGCTTCGAGGCCTTCGAGCACGGTGATGCTGTCGCCGGTGTAGCCACTGCTGTCCGGATTTTCGGTTGGCTCCAAGAACTGCCCCTCTGAATCGCCGCGATCTGCGTGCTGGACACGCTTTTCACGGTCTTTTTGGGTATCCCGCCGGGGGGGTCTTGGCCACCTTTTGGGACGGGGGATCTCGGCCCACGATCACGCAGTTTTTAAGCACCTTTTCGGGTGGTCGATCCCGCCTCTTCCAAGGCCCCGATCCCGGCGGACTTGGCCACACCGCAATACCGGTCGTGGGGAGCCGCAGCAGCCATGGCCGTCGAGCTGGAAAAATTGAACGACGAGACCTTTATCGATGGGGTCCAGACCACGCTCTACGCCATTGTGCGTGTGGGCCGCACCTCGTTCATGAAGTTCCACCCTGGCGTCGCGGAGTACTTCGACTCGACCTATCCCCAGCTGTTTGCCTTCGGAACGCTGAACTCAGTGCCCATCACCAACCCCGAGTGGTGGAAGAGCAACTTTCGCAGCTCGATCGGGCCCCTGCGCACTGCGGGCTCCGACGGGTATTTCCTGTTCGAGGCAGGCACGGTCATCAGCCACCATGCCGGCCTCATTCGGCACAGCTCGGTGAGCTATGGCGGCGAGACCAACGATCCTCAAGCCCGCCAGCGCATCCAGGACGCCGCATTTGCCGGCCGGTCCCGCATCAACGAAGTCGAGCTTGAGGCCTGCATCGAGATCGTCAGTTTCTTTGACGAGTACATCGTGCGCAAACAGGCCGAAGCCGGCTTTAGCAGCGATGGCTACAGCACGGCCTCGGACTCCTTCCAAAACGACGCTCACACCCGGCAGTCGGTGCAGCGTCCGCGCATGCGCTCGCCAGACGAGGTCGACCCCTACGAGCTGCTCGAAGTGGCCGAGGACGTTGACCTCGCCACCCTCAAGGCGGCGTTCAAGAAACAGATGAAGCTCAATCACCCCGACAAGGTCAGCCACATGTCCAAGGCGATTCAAGACTTCGCCAGCGCACAGGTCAAGGCGATCAAAGCGGCCTATGACACCGTGAAAGGACACCACGAATGAGGACCCCGACATGAACCCCTATGAGTCCCCATCTGCCGAGCTCGACTTCGAAGTCGGCGAGCTCGACGTCGCCATCGCGGTCTACGACGGCATCGGCGCCGCTGCACGCAACTGGTACCGGTTCATCGCGGTCGGCGTCATCGCTCTGATCGCCTACTACGCGTCCATCTGCACCTGCATTGGTTGGATTGTCGTGCTGCCCCTGCTGATGTTCGGCGGCTACAGCTTCCTCGTCGAGGCCGAGGCCGGCGAGGCCAGCATCGGCACCCTGTTTCGCGGAGTGGGCGAGCACTTCGGCACAGCGTTCCTGAGCATGTGGGGCCTGATGCTCTGCTACATCCCCATCACGGTCCCGCTGATCATCGCCATCGCCACGGTCATGTTCTGGGATGGCCTGCCCGAGCCCGGAGAGCAGCAGACCACCTGGACCCAGGTCGCCGCCCTTCAGGCCATCGGTTTTGTCTGGGGACTCGCCATTGTGCGGCTGATGCTGGCCCCCTTCTTCATCGTCGACCAGGGCCACGGCGCGCTCGAGGCATTCTCGGCATCGTGGGAAGTCACCGAAGGCAACTGGCTGGGTCTCGCTGCCCTGCAGATTCTGCTTCTCCTCCTCAACACCCCCAGCACGGTGATCACCAACGGCTGGAACATCTACATGCAGGCGCTGCCCCCATCGCAGCAGATCGAAGTCATGGCCACCGGCATGGCCCTGATCCTCGGCTCCCTGCTGTTCCAGATGATCGCCGGCGTGCTGGGCCTGACCTTCTTTGCCTCGGCCTACAGCCAGCTCGCGCGACGCGGCTCGCACAGCCCGGACGCAACCGCCTGACCACCCTGGTCGGCTACTCGCAATCGACCGGCGTTCGCAAGCCCGAGGAAGACGACTTCTAGCGATGGATTCTGACGACTACATCTGGACGAGCATGAAGGTCCAGGCCGGTCAGAACGGCTTTCGATGCGTCATTCGGCCGTTCGACGATCTGCCGTTCTCGCCGTCGTGGATACACGGCGCGATCGTCCTTCTGTGGCTGATCTATCACATGTGGATGCCCGGGTGGGGCTTCGACCCGATGTACCTGGAGTTCGCCTGGTACGAGCGCAGCCCGTGGACCTGGCTCGGCTTGCTGATGCCCTTGGCCGCTTCCGTACCGGGACAAGTTGTACTGATCAACTACTTCAAGCAGGTCGAACACGAGGTTGTCGTCGATGGGCCAACACTCACCATCGCTGGCAAAAGCTGGCTGTTCACCGCCATCACAGAAGTCCGGGTCGACAGCTCGAGCTTGGTCATTGTCGACAACGACGGCAAGAGCACCATCGCCATGAAGGGGACCCTGCGAACCGCCCGCAGCTGGTTCGCCGACCGCCTGACCGAGCTGGTCGAACACCATCGCTCACCCACGCTGCCTCTGCCGCCTGACTTGCACAAGCTGATGCGGCGCGACTCCTGAACCTCTAGTCCCCCGAGATCAGCGCGCCCTCGGCCACCCGCACCGTCTGGGTCTCGCCCTGGGGCAGGCCATCGATGTGGTTGGGATCGGTCGTGGTGACAAAGACCTGGGTGCCTAGCTCGGCAAGCACTTCAACGAGGTGTGAGGTGCGCCCGCGGTCAAGCTCGCTGGACAGGTCGTCAAGCAGGAACAGGGGAGTCTGACCGCGCTCTCGGGCCGCCACGAGCTCGGCGAGCTTGAGGGACAGCACGAGGGATCGAACCTGCCCCCGAGAGCCATAGGTCCGTGCCGATCGGCTGGAGAGCTGAATCTGCAGGTCGTCGGTCTGCGGTCCGGCCAACGTGGTCTGCCTCTGCAGCTCGCGGTCGCGCACCTCGGCAAGCCGATCGGCGAGTGCAACCGTGCGTTCTTCGAGAGTCTCGCCGGCGGCCGCGGTCTTGTACTTCAGGCTCATCTGGCCACCGCCTGCGATGGTCTTGTGCAGTGTCTTGATGTGGGGAGACAGCTCGCCCAGGATCGCGGCACGCCGATGGGCCAAGCGGGCACCTTCTCTGGCCACCCCCTCGTTCAGCACCTCGAGCAGGTCGAGGTCAGGCTGCTCTTGCTTGAGCAGTGCTGATTTTTGGGCCAGCGTTCGCGCATAGGTCCGCACCACCGACAGGTGAGCTGGTGCTGCGGTGAACGCCGCTCGATCG
>CAYYHT010000221.1:0-5541 GCA_964471355.1 uncultured Enterobacteriaceae bacterium | reverse complement strand
CCAGCCGCGCCGCTTGGAGGGTTCGCCCGCCACAATACCCGCGTCATCTGGGGTGAAGGCGATGGCTCGAATGCCAGCGAAGTAGTCGGCCTGATCGCCCACGACCTTCCCGTCGAGAAGCGCTTTGCGCTGGCCCCCGCCGAGCTCGACCTTGTAGGCCCGGGTGATGCCATCGTGTTCGACATCGGCAGCCACCGTTGCCGAGGTTTCTCGCCACCGGACCAGGTCTCGGTGCTTGCGCGAACGAAGGCCGCGAAGGGTGGCGGTCAACCAGATGGCCTCGAGCGCGTTCGTCTTGCCCTGGGCGTTGTTGCCATGGAACACAACAAAGCGCGCATCGACGGGCAACTCGAAGGGCTCGAGGTTGCGAAAGTTCACGGCGGCAAGGCGGGACAGGCGCATCGGGAATCTCGCCTAACGTGCGGTAGGCTGCCGCATCTGTTGAGGGTGAACATGGAGCCGAAGAAGATTGCAGCCGGCGTTGCTGGCGTACTTGGCGTGCTGGTCCTGGGTTTTGTCGGAGTGGTCTCGATGCAGCCCGCGACCATGGACATCCACCGCACCTACACGGTCGAAGCTCCCGCCGAGATTCTGTTTGCACTGGTCAACGACTTTGACAATCACCCGCAGTGGGAGCCATGGGGTGCCAAGGATCCGGCCATGCTGGTGACCAACTCAGAGACCACCGCTGGCGTGGGCGCGTGGTCCTCATGGGAAGGAAACGACGATGTGGGTTCTGGAAAGCAGACAATCGTCGAGTCCCTTCCCAACTCCAAGGTGGTCACATCCCTTGAGTTCATCGCCCCCTTCGAGGCCAAGAACACCGCCACATTCACGTTTGTCGAAGATGGAGGAGGCACCACCGTCACGTGGCGCATCACCGGTGAGAACGACTTTGGCGGCAAGATGGCCGGCATGTTCATGGACATAGATGCCATGATCGGAGCCGACTTCGAAATGGGCCTGCAGCAGCTCGGAGTCGCTGCCGCGGCCGAGCTGGACCGCCGACGAGTCGAAGATGCCGTGAAGCTACAGCTGGCTCATGAAGAGGCTGCCGCCAAGCTCGCCGCCGAGGCAGAGATAGCCGGTGAAGAGGTCGAGGAAGCGCCAGTGGCACCCGCTACCGAGGAAGCTGGCTAGCCCGTCGAACGCGCTCAGCGACAATCCAGCCCCATACTGCCAAACCTCCGATTGCGCCGACTAGATAGGACACGGAGTGGGCAAAGCCGTTGAACAGAAAACGCTCGTGCAGATGCGGCGGAATCTGACTCGCCAAGTGGTGAGACAGGTTCACCGATCCCGTCGACGCCAGCACATAGCACGATGAGTACCGCGTTCCGCGCCTTGGTCAATCGAGACGCATCGGCATGACGACGAAGAAGGCGCCCTCTTCGTCGGGATCGCGAATCAAGCACGGACCCAGCGGATGGGCCATCTCGAGCTGAACCCGATCGCCGCGGATGACCGACAAGATGTCTTGCAGGTAGCGCACGTTGAAGCCGACGGTGATCGCATCGCCGGTGAGCTCGATGGGCAGCGACTCTTTGACGTCACCGCGGTCGACGTTGTGGACCTGAATCTCGAGCTCTTCTTCGCTGAAGCTGAAGCGAACCGCGCGGGCTCGTTCTTGCACGAGAATCGAGACGCGCTTGAGGGTGCCAGTCAGATCGCTCTTTCGCAGCAACGCTCGGTGCTTGCACTCGGTAGGCACCACCGCCTGGTAGTCCGGAAACTCGCCATCGAGCAGGCGGAACCAGAAGGTCTGGTTGGGTCGGGACAGACGCACTGCGCCCTCGCCGAAACTCAGTTCGACCGGCTCGTCGACACCGTCGAGAAGCTTGCGCATGACCGCGAGTGCCTTGCGTGGAATGAGCATGCGCGGCGATACCGCTAGTTCACCCTCGAAGGTCGCCTCGGCTGCAGACAGGCGATGGCCATCGGTCGCAACCACTCGCAGGGTGCGATCTTTGGTGTCGGTGCGCTCTTCGAGATGCGCACCGTTGAGGCCGTAGCGGTTGTCATCTTGGGCGACAGAGAAGGACGTCTTTTCGACGAGTCCTCGAAGCACACCCTCGCTGATCGTGGCCGTGCCGCGCGCATCGAAGGCCGGCAGTGGCGGGTATTCGTCAGCTGGAATGCCAGGAATTCGGAAAAAAGCACGGCCGCTGGTGATCTCGAGGCGGTTTCCCGGACCCTCGGACAGACGAACCGTCGACTCGGGCAATGTGCGCACGACCTGAAACAGGTGAGACGCGTCGACTGCCAGCTCGCCAGTGCGCTCGACATTGGCACCGAGCTCGCCAATGTAGGCCACCTCGGTATCGGTCGCAGTGATGCGAACACCGTCTGGACGGGCATGGATGAGAACGTGGGACAAGACCGGCTGAATGCTGCGTCGCTCGACGACACTCTGCACGCGGGCAAGGCCGCGAGAGAACTCGTCTCGGTCGATGTAGAGGTCCATGGTGGTGGCTCCTCGGGAGATGGTCCCCGGGACTAACTCTATTTAAGAAGGATCTAGATCTTTCCAGTAGAAGTAGTAGGGCCTGTGGAAGATTGGGATTACGAGAAAAGCTTAGGTTTAAGCTTGGTTTGTCTTATTGATGAGCTGTGGGGAAAGCCTGTGGATGCCCAGCGCAACTGTGGATGAATTTCGAGGATTTGAGTTGTCCCCAGATCGCTCCGCATGTTTTCCGTCGGTTTTCCCCAGCGTTGTCCACATGGTGAATGGGCTCTCCGGCAGAGCGGGCTACGAGACATTGAGTCCCTGCTCGATCAGCCTGATCTTGTAGGCCAAGTCGGCATTATCGTTCAATTCATCCTGCACTTTGCGGAAGCCGTGCTGAATGGTCGAGTGGTCGCGTCCGCCAAACTCGCGTCCCAGCTCTGGGAACGACAGCTTGGTGTGCTTGCGGGCCAGGAACATCGCGATGTGTCGGGGAACGGTCAGCGTTCGAGTGCGCTTCTTTCCGACGATGTCTGCACTGCGCAGGCTGTGGTAGCGGGCGACGGCTTCGATGATTCCCGGCACCGTCACGCTGGTGGGCTGAGCCGAGAAGATGTTGGGCATGCGCTCGCGAGCAAAGGCGATGGTGATGGGCTTGCTGTAGAAGCGCTGCATGGCTCCCAGGCGATTGAGCACGCCCTCGAGCTCGCGCACATTTCCGGCCACGCCATTGGCGATCGCCTCGGCCACGTCACCGGGAATTTCGAGCTTCATGATGTCGGCCTTTTGGGCCAGAATCGCCATGAGCGTTTCTTTGTCAGGTGGCTGCATATCGGCCAACAGACCGCCTTCGAATCGCGTGCGCAGGCGCGGCACCAGCTTGTCAATCTCGCGCGGCATGACGTCCGAGGTCATGACCACTTGGTGTCCGCTGTTCTGCAGGGAGTTGAAGGTGTGGAAGAACTCTTCTTGAGTTCGCTCCCGACCGCTCAGGAACTGGATGTCATCGACCAGCAGCACCGTGGCTCGTCGCCGGTACTTGTTGCGAAAGTCGTCCATCCGTTTGTAGCGGATGCAGTTGATCATCTCGTTCATGAAGTCTTCGGCGGTCACGTAGACCACGCGGGCAGAGCGCTTGGTCGCCAAGATGTGGTTGGCGATGGAGTGCAGAAGATGCGTCTTGCCAAGCCCGCTGCCACCGTAGATGTACAGCGGATTGTAGGCCTCGGCAGGCATGTCGGCCACCGCCATCGCGGCGGCCTGGGCAAAGCGATTGCACTCGCCAATGACGAAGCTGTCGAAGGTCTGATGGGCATTGACCCCGATGTCGCCCGGCTCGGATGGCGCCGACTTCTTGGGTGAGGCCTTGGACGGTGCGGACTGAGGTTCGTCTCGGCAGGTGAACTCGACGGTCACCGAGTCTCCGATCACCGCACTGGCTTCGGCGATCAATTCGTCGAGGTAGTTGTCGCTGATCCAATCGCTGTAGTAGCGATTGGCGACCTCGAGCTGAAGCACGCCACCGTTCAACGCCACGGGAAACGAGTTCTTCAGCCAGATTTCGACGTCCTGATGGCCGATGCGTTTCTGCATTCCGAGCAGCAAACGGTCCCAGAGCGAGGGCAGATCCATGAGGTGGATTCAACCTAATGAAGTGCCGCGAACGGGCTGTCGAGGCGGATTGACATAGTACGACGAGAGACGGAACAGCCAAGCTATCACCGCCCCCGAAGCGGATAAAGCACAATCCTCAGGGTGTGCTGTGGAGCACTGGTTGCGACTGCGATCTTGATCGGTTCGGCAGTGCGAGATAGGAGCGCGAGCCAACGCGCACCGGGCTGATGTCCGGTGCATTCACGAAACCGGCATATGGGTCTCCCAACCACGCAATTTCACGGCGCGTGGACAGGGACAAGGAGGACCCCCAATGAAGCGCACATTCCAGCCCTCGAACATTAAGCGTAAGCGCACACACGGGTTTCGCGCCCGCATGAAGACGCCTGGTGGTCGCAATGTGATCACCAATCGCCGCCGCCGGGGACGCAAGCGTCTCGTGGTGACGATCGCCTCCAAGAAGCACTGATCAGAACGGACCTGACGGACGTCCGCGCTGCGGACTCTCGTATGGGGAACGGTCGCTGGTCAAAGTCGCTTCGGCTCCGCCGCAGTCTCGAGTTTCGAGCCGTCCAGAAGAATGGGCGGCGTTTCGTGACCAAGGACTTGGTGGTGCTTTGGCAACGCACAGACGACGACCTCCCTCGGTTTGGCCTGACTGTCAGTCGAAAGGTGGGAAACGCTGTGGTACGCAATCGCGTAAAACGCTGGCTTCGTGAAGCTCTGCGTACGCGTCGTGGATCCCTTTCCGGCGTCGATGTGGTGGTTATTGCTCGCCACAACGCAAGAACCGCTGGGTACTCGCGTATTGAGGATCAGATCATCCAAGCTGTCACCCACATCGGAAGGAAGCGATGAGCACGCTGTTGTTTCCTGTGAAGTGGCTGATGATGGCGTTGATCCGTTTCTACCAGCGCTTCATCTCACCGCTGACGCCGCCTGTGTGCCGGTTCACGCCGACCTGCAGCCACTACACGCTCAAAGCCATCGAGATCCACGGACCGATCTACGGCGGCTACTTGGGCAGCGCGCGCATCCTCAAGTGCCATCCATTCCACCCCGGCGGATTCGATCCGGTGCCTGGCTTGCCCCCCAAGGCCGAGATTGCTGCTGACGTCGAGGTCGTAAGCTAGATGGACCAGCGCACCTTCTCGGCAATGATTCTCTCGATGGCGGTTCTGCTCTCCTGGCAGGCCTACCGCAAGTCGATGATGACCCCCGAGCAGCTCGCAGCGCTCAACGGCACGGCCACCGAAGCGGTCGAGACCCCGGTCGAGCCGGTCGCCGTCGAAGCCAGCGAGCCGGTCAAGCCCTTTGTGCCTCCGGACGAGGCCATGATTCCCGTGCGCGACATCGATCTGTCGGCGTGTGAGGCTGTGGGCCAGTGGACGACCGATGGCGGCATTCTGTCCGACATCAAGCTTCCCGAGCACTCGGCGCCCACGGACGTCATGCCACTGTACAGCTACCTGCTGGCCGGC
>CAYYHT010000220.1:0-10222 GCA_964471355.1 uncultured Enterobacteriaceae bacterium | reverse complement strand
AAGCTCGCCCCTCCTTGTCGCTATGCAGGCGAACTTCGGACTCAACCCACTAGCGGTCGCAGTTTCCGTACCAAAAGCTTCCCGAGACGAACACATCGTCTCGGCATGTGAAGCCACGTGGCGGATCGTCGTCTTGTTCGCAGGGGCTAAAGCAGCGCCAGGCACCGTCGTTGTACCCGCAGGTGCCGCCGTCGGCTTCGCAGGCCTCGCCCTCGGGGCTGCTGCACTCGGCGCAGAGGCCGCCCGGATAGCCGCACTCACCGGTCTCGGGCAGGCAGGCTTGGCCTAGAGCGCAGTCGACAGCACTGTCGGTGCACGGGCTGGCGACGCACTGGTTGATGGCGACGTCGCAGGTGAAGCCGCTCTGGCAGTCACTGTCGACGCCGCACCCCGAAAAGCAAGTGTTGAACTGGCAGAACGTGCCGAATGCGCACTGGGTGCTGTCCAGGCACTGCACGTCCAGGCAAGTGAACAGGTCGGTGCAGATGGCGACGCCATCGCAGTCTCCGTCGTCGAGGCAGTCCCCCGGGGGCTCGTCGCTGGCGGTGCACGAAAAGAGAAGTGCCAAGCCCAGCGCAATCAGGGCGGTTGGCCTCACTCGGCACACCACAGGGTGGGGTCGCCGTCACCGAGGTTGTAGCGCAGCGTGACTTGCTGGCTGGGACGAGGCAGGCTGGAGCGGTCGAACAAGATGGCCGGACGCTCGTGGCCATCGCGGTCGACGGCGCGGATGTAGCTGTACTGGCCCGACCTGCAGCCCACGTCTCGATCGTCGACCGAGACGGTCAGCGTGCCGGCGTTGGGCTCCTCAGAGAGGAAGAAGGTGTCCTGCAGCCGGGTGGACTTGAAGGAGATCTCGGTGAAGATGTCCTCGAAGTTGGTGTTGCACAGGTTGCCGGTGACACCGTCGGTCTCGTCCACGACGGCCATGTAGCGGGTGCCCTCTTGAATCGGGTCCATGGACACGATGCAGTCCGCGGCGTCTGTGATCACGAGCGCCGAGGCGTTGAACACGTCTCGCGAGCGCTGTCCCTTCACCGCGTAGTAGTCGTTGACGTAGTCGTGCACGGGGTCAGTGGAGCCGTCCTGCTCATCGCTGACGAAGATGACCGAGAGCATCGCTTCGTCTCGAATGAACCCGGCACTGGGACCCTCGAGCAGTTCTGGTGACAGCGCCTGGCGCGCGGCTTCGAGTCCTCGCTCGTCACCACTGCCGCACGCTCCGACGTGGACCAGGTCGCTGAACAGCGCCTCGGCGTTCTCGGTGTTGGGTGTGATGACGGCGTTGTTCATCAGATGGCCAGGAGCCGGAATCGCGTCGAAGTCGGCCTGGGTGCAGCCAGTGGAGCCGAGGTTGGTGTCGACCGTCGTGGTCGTCACACCGATGTGGTAGTCGACGTCTGCATCGATGAAGTAGGTCAGGAACTCGTTGAAGCGAAGTCCGACGAGCAGCTGCCATCCCTCCATCGAGCCGCTGTTGTCGACAACCAAGAGCACGTCGACCTTGCCCGGTGGATTCTGGAAGAACACATCGACGCCCTCGAAAGGCACGAACTCGTACTCCTGGCATCCACAAAGCAGCAGCAACAAAGGAAGGAATCGAGGCATCGGCGCCGGTATATCCTCAGAACTCCACGGTCAGCATTCCCCGTGGTCCATAATCGCGGTTCATGTCCATAGACCCCCTTGATATCCAGCCCTTCAGCTTCCTTTCGGCTGAGTTGAAATCCGCCTTACAACCGCATCTGCGAGAGTTCAACTGGTCGGCCGGCGACCTGCTGATTCGCCAAGATGACCTGACCGACAACTGTGTGCACTTGCTGGTCAAGGGCAGTGTCGAGGTCGTCACCCGCGGCGAACCACGCGGTGCGGTGATTCACATTGGGCACTACTTCGGCGACCGCACGGCGCTGTTTGGCGGCGCCCGCTCGAACACCGTGCTCGCCCTCGAGCCGTCCCGCAGCTTCAAGCTCGATGGCGCGGTGCTGATCCAGCTGCTGTCTGACTCGCCTGTATTTGCCAGGGCATTCGCGGACATTCTGCGCGAGAAGCAAGGGTTGTTTGCCGACTTCGACAAGTTTCTCGCCGAGCTGCAGCACGGAGCGAGTCGCGGGCACATCACGATTCCGCGCCTGCTGCATCTGTACCGGCCGCTGAAGTCGGCGCTCCATCGCAAAGTCAACTCGACGGAGATCGACTTCGATGCGCTCAACTATGCGATTCGACGCCTTCCCGAGAACGTCACCCGTACCCTGTCCTGGTTCTTGGTCTCGGACCTGCCCTACCTGTATAGCGATGCCGAGAACACATTCCCTGCGATTCACACCGATGCGCGCCGGCGGGCCGTCTGGGAGATGTTGCCTGGCAAGAACCTGGTGCTGCTGCGCGACGGAATGAGCGATCTCATCGACCTCATCAGCTGCCTGTGCCTGTACGCGGTCGAGGCCAAGAAGATACGGGAGCGCATCGGCAGCCCGGTCGTGCTCAAGGCGCTGATGGACTGCTCAAATGTGCGCGAGCTCGTGCCGCGTCTGCCGTTTAGCGACGAGGAGCTCGACGGACTCGAGGCCTTGTGGCCGGACGACTTGCACAGGCGCCTCAAGGACATGGCTGCTCACCACGAAGGCTTTCATGTCGGCGTCTACAAGCCACCGGACAACTACAACAGCGCTCACTCCGAGCAGTGGATTCAGCAGGTGTCTGACGCGACTGTGCGTTTGATGGGCATCGGACCCGGGGCCCTCGACGACGACTTCCCCGTCCACATCGTCAGCAGCAACACCCACTCGGTCACCAACTGCCTGTCGGTGTGGTTGCGCAAGCAGACCCCCATCATCTTGGAGTGGGGAAACAAGGCGCGTCCTGACCTGTTCGAGCTCGACTGGGCCGATGAGCGGGACCTGGTTGTGGCGTTAGTCAGGCCGTACATGGCGGCGCATCCCGATGCCGCCGAGCGTCGCCGTCTAGAGGATGAAGGACCCGGCACAGCTGTCCTGCGCGCGACCGCTTTCACGGGCATCTCGGTGCAGCTCTTCGACCTTGCGTCCCTGCCCGGCGAGGCGCTGCCAGACGGCATCCGGCCGCGCCCTGGACTGCTCATCAACATCGACTATGCCTTTGGGCAGCAGGCCGAGCCGGTGATTGCCGGCTTGATCAAGCTGTTCTCGCGGCAGATCCGCAGCATCAATGTGCTGGGCAAGGCCGGTGGAATGATGGGCAAGCGAGGCGATGTGTTGGTTGCCACCGGGTTTGTGGAGCAGCTTCAGGACGCCCTGATGACCCCCAAGACGACCGTCGATATCGAGTCGCTCAAGGCGCGTGTACCGGGTCGGGGCGTGCATGTTAGGCGCGCGCTGACGGCCGCGGGAACTGTCCTGCAGAACGGCACCCTGCTGCACTACTACCGGCGGGTTTGGGGCTGCGTCGGGCTCGAGATGGAAGGGGCTTGGTACTGCCGCCGAATCCTGGAGTCGCAGCAGCTCGGCATCTTGAGGGACGATTGTGACCTTCGCTTCCTGTACTACGTCTCGGACTTGCCGCTCGATGAGCACACGAACTTGTCGGCGCCCATGACTGTCGCCGAGGGCATTCCCCCGCTCTACGCGGCCACAAGGGAGGTCCTCAAGGCGATCTGGACTGTCTGATCGCCGAGCACCGAGATACCTTGCAGGCTCGGAGACTCCTCATGCGCATCTCAGGTCTGGTCATCATCGTCGCCACCGCGGTCCTCTCGACGGCCTGCAAGAAGTCGCCCCTGGCGGATCCCGTCTTTAGTGATGCCGCCAAATACGCCTTCCTCTCGTTCGATGATCACGAGGTCGACCTGGCGTTTACGCTGCGGTCCTTCGAAGAGACGGTCTACCTGTCCATGGACCCCGAGGCCGACAATGTGCTGGACCGGGCATTCACCCTCGACCGGCTGACCGAAGAGGACGTGGACCACCTCGAGCATGCGGACCTTCCGGTTGCCGACGCGCTGCCTGTGGCGGTTGGCGGAGTCAGCAAGTACTCCCCCATCGAGTCCCACGTCATTCAGTTGATGGAGGATCAGCGTCCCGTCGAGCCCTACAGCCCCGACCACTACACCCGCACCTTCCTCGACGGCAGCGAGGAGTGCTGGCCGGACATGAGCTGCAGGCGCATGTACACGAACAACGAGCTGACCAAGAAGAACGCGCTGATGGAGATTCCCTACGAGTTCCTCAAGGACTTCCGGTGGATTGACCTGAACCTGCCGCCACCCAGCGATTTTGCCGAAGATGATGAGCTGCCGACCGAGACCGACGACCCGCGCTGGGGCTTCATCGCCCGTTCGTGGACGACTGAGATCTACGAGGGAGACGGTGGCAACACTGCCATCGAGCTGTCGTTCACTGTCGAGGTCTGGATTCCCCGAGATGGCCGTGGCTTTGTGCGCGACGGCACCGAGACCAACCTCGAAGGCGGCGAGTGGACCACCGACAGCAATGGCGATGGCGGCACTTTGCGTCTGCTGGCGCTGTGGGCGCAGACAGACCTCGGACTGGCCGCAGGCGACGACGTCATCATCGCGACCACGCGCGGGGGCATTGACAACAACTTCCAGGCCGCCGAAGACTGGCTCATCGAAGAGTACGGCGAGCGCTAAAGCCTGCTAGGGGCAGACTTCGCCGCCCAGATCGATGACGCCGACGTGCTCGTTGAAGGCCACGCCATCAAAGGCGGTGCCGATGTTGTCGGTGCCGATGCTGTCGACCAGGGCCTGAGAGTCGCAGACGCTGATGAGCGTGTTGTTCTTGAGGGTCAGGTCGCCGGTGACGCCGCTGACGTTCATGAAGGGGTCCAGGCTGGGAAGCATGGGATTGCTGGCGACGACCATCCAGCCGTCGACAAGCAGCTCGTCGGGGGACAAGACCAGGTCGGTCAGCACCGGGTTGGCCTCGATGGCAAAGGGCAAGACGGGCCAGTTCCCGACCAAGATGAGCGACGAGAGATCGACGCTGTGCAGCGCGTCATTCCGGCTGACCCAGAAGCCTTCTCCAACCGAGCTGAGCAGGGGAAAATCCAGTGTCTGCACGTGGTTGTCTTGGATCTTGATGCGCAGGTCGACCTGTTCGAGCACGGGAAAGTCGGCGGCGCTCAAGCCGTCGGCGTGCAACAGGTCGAAGTTGCCCCCAATGGTGCGCACGCTGGCGGTCGACAGCTCGACGAGCTGAGGCGCATCGGCGACCACCAAGCTTCCGAGAACGGTCTCGGCCAGGGGTGCCGAGAAGCTGGTCAGCGCGGACTCGCCCTCGATCAGAACGTCGCCGAGCACCGTGGCGGCCGGCAGCGAGACCTGCATGTCGTCGCCAGAGGGCTGCAGCAGCAAGGTGCCTGTAGCGGCGGCGATGGAGTTCAAGGTCACGCTTGTGGCTTGCTCTCCGGTGATCTCGAGGTCCCCAATCGCGGTCAGGCCATCGAGTGAGGACAGGTCGGTCAGCAGTGGGTTGTCGACGAGCCGAATCGACACGAGGTCGCCCTGGGCCTCGAGCAGCGGTGCGCTGAACTCGGTCAGGCTTGGGTTTTGGGTCAGCTCGACGCCGCCACCCGCCCAGGCGAGGTCGGGGAAGGACGCGGACGACAGCACGGTTGTCTCGTCCCTCGAACCCACACGCACGGCTCCGCCGATGGCCCGCAATCCGGGGATGGTCACCGCGCCGAGCTGGGGTCCGACGATCGACAGGTGCCCGGTGAGCCCATCGTATTGAGCGAGGGCGTCGACATCGTCTGCGGTGCGAACGACGATGCTGCCCAGGAATAGGCCGTCGTACTCGTCGGGAAGCTCGCCCGCGCACTGGTAGGACGCTCGCTCGCGCTCGCCTTCATCGAGCACGCCGTCGGCGTCGATGTCCGGGCCTTCGTGAATCACCAACCCACCGTCAGCGCAGTTCGCGCCCGCAAATTCGGGCTCGATCTGAGTGATCCACTGCGGTGGCACGGTGGGCTTGCAGCTCGCGAGAGCGAGTGTGGTGAGTGCGATCCGGGAGAACTGACCCATGGCCTCTACAGTTTCTTCTTCCGGTTCAACTTGACCACTTTCTTGAGCAAACCACTGCCATCAATCTGCTGCTCGGTGGCGCCAAACAGCACCCATGCCGCAGCGACGGAGCATTGGAAGGCGCCAACAAGCAAAAAGGCCGGCACGACCAGGAAGAACAGGCCGACGACGGTCGACGCTCCCCACACGATGAAGATGATGACGACCGTGACCGGATGCCGCAGGGGAATGATGATCGACTGGATCATGGCGTACTGCACCGGCAAGTCATCGACGGCCATCGCCCACAGCCCGGGCCGGGTGGCCATCCAGGCGACGAAGGCGACGATGATCTGGCCCAATGCGGACAGCACGACCATCGTCTCGGAGTCGGCGGAGGCTCCCACGATGCCCACCAACAAGATGGGCGCGCACAGAATCCACGTCACGAACAGGGTGAGGCCCTCGTAGGCCATGCCCTTGAGTCCGATCTTGAAGTTCGTGAACGTTGCGACGGGATCGGGCTCTTCGCCGCGGCACCACTCGGCCACCTCTGCGCAGACGCAGGCGATGACATAGCTGCCCAGGAACGTGCCCAGGTGCAGCTTCCAGACGAACTGATCGTGGGCGATCAAGTAGAACTTTCCCTTGATGTGCCACGCGTATTCGCCCGGAAAAACCCAGTAGGAGATGTTGGGACCGATGCGCATCAGCGACGACACGACGAGCAACAGACCAAAGCCGACCACGAAGGGGGCGTGCTGGCGAGCCATGCGCTCGACCAACTTGACCAGGGTCATGATGTTGTAGGCGCGCTCGAAGGGCACAACCTTTCCGTACTCTTTGTCGGCCGCGACGTCGTCATCCCACGGGTCGAACGCCTTCTGCTTCTGATCTGACACTAGAGATTCAGCCCTCTGCGAGTACGGCTTCGATTGCCGTCTGCACAATACCAAGTCCGTCAGCGACGACGCCTTCGCGCCAGCTTGTGTCGGACGGTGAGAACACCTCTTTCAGCTGCTTTTTTGCGGCATCGTAGGCCACCGAACCCGGTTCTGCGTAGTGATGAGCCTGGTTCTCGGTGCGCAGTGCGCGGATGACCGTGAGGATCTGACGGGTGCCGAACTCAGCGGCGAGCACGTCGTAGTTGCAGTTGGGGAAGGTGGCTTGGCACCAGGCGCCCAGGCCGCCGCGAATGGCATAGGAGGTGCCTTCTTTGGACCAGGGCTCGACCGGGTCTTGCCCGAAGTGCTTGGCGAGCCAGGTGGCGCGCTCCGAGCCGGTCTGCTGATCGACAAAGAGCTTGTAGGTGCCCCACTTGCCCAGTCCGGTGTGGAAGTCGATGTGCAGCACGTCTGTGGCGGCGCCGAGCAGCTCTGGCAGTTTCTGGGTCAGCAGCCGCTGGGTCTGCGAGGGTCCGCCGCCGCCGAAGAACAGCCCCTTTGGAAAGTCGTATTGTCCGCCGGCGACGCTCTCTTTGAGAGCGGGCAGCCCGTGCTGGGCGATGGTCGCCACCGCCCGCACGCGGAAGAACTCAAAGTTTCGCGGGGCGTTGGGGGGATTGAGCAGGCCGTCGAGCTTCCAGTACTTCTCGGGACTGCCGCTGTAGTCCTCGTCGCTGAGCAGGAAGTTGCGATTGAGGTCGACGTTGTCCTCGTTCACACGGCGGGTCCATGCGAATCCGTACGGGTTGAGCGCATGGAGCAAGATGAGGGCGCCGTCGGCGGGGGGGGCCCAGCCGCCGAGCACGTCTTCGAGCAATGCAGCTTGCACCGCCGAGCCGAGGTAGCCCTCGACTCCGTGCAGGCCGCTGCTGACGACGACTGCCCGCTTGGGCTTTGCGGCACCGATCACAGCGATGTCGATGGTCAGTTCTTCGCCTTCGGGGCCAATGGCTCCGATCGGAAGGCTCTCGAGCCGAGCGCCGAGTGCGAGCGAAGAGGATCGGAATCGCGCGCGTGCGGCGATGTAGTCGGGAGAGAACGCTGCGGCTTGGGACACGGAGCCACCTGTGGACGAGGGGCGAGCCCAGTAACCGGCGTTCCACCGAATCGTCGCATGGGGTAGTCTGCCCGACCGCCCGGGGGGGATCAGCGTGACCGCAATCGACGTGATGTACACCGCAGAGCAGATCCAGGAGCGCATCGTCGACCTTGGTGTCGAGATTCGCGAGGCCTATGGCGATCTGCCCATCACCGCTGTGGGCGTGCTCAAGGGCAGCATCATCTTTATGGCCGACTTGGTTCGCTCGATCGACGGCGACCTGACCATGGAGTTTCTGGGGGTCTCGAGCTACCGCGGCACGCAGTCGAGCGGCGAGGTTCAGATCACCCACGATCTCAAAGTGGCCATCGAAGATCGCCATGTGCTGATCATCGAGGACATCGTCGACACGGGGCTGACCCTGTCCTTCCTCATCAAGACGCTGCGCGTTCGCAACCCCGCCAGCCTCAAGGTCGTGACTCTGCTCGACAAGCCAAGCCGGCGTCAGGTGCCGGTTCAGGTGGACTGGATCGGCTTCAGCATTCCCGATGAGTTCGTGATCGGCTACGGCCTGGATTACGACCAGAAGTACCGAAACTTGCCATACATCGGCATCTACAAGGGCTCGTGACCTACGACGCACTGGTCATCGGTGCGGGAATTGCGGGGCTGTCCACTCTGTGGCGGCTGCAGAAGCTGGGTCTGAAGCGAGTGGGCTTGGTCGAGCAGTTCAGCCTAGGCCACGACCGAGGCTCGTCCCACGGCACCTCCCGGGTCACCCGCAGTGCCTATGTCGATGCTCACTATGTGCGGCTGATGCAGCGGGCCCATCGCGAGTCGTGGCCGGAGCTCGAGGCCGAGTCGGGCCGAAGGCTGATTCATCGGTGTGATGGGGCGATCTTCGGCCCCCCTGAAGGCAACTACGCCAAGTACGTGGCTGCGCTCGATGTGGTGCGGCGCGAAGTCGAGGTCGATGTCGAAGAGCTCAGTCCACAACAAGCCCGTGAGCGATTTCCACTTCACACCTTTCCCGACGCCTCAGGCGTGCTGCATGACCGCACCGCTGGCTTGGTTGCTGCGGACGACAGCACCGCTGCCCTGGCGCGCCTGGCCCGCAAGGGTGGGGCCGACATCCTCGAGAACACTGCAGTCTTGGCCATCGAGCCGGGCTCCTCCCCCATTCGGGTCCAGACATCGACGGGCCCCATCTTCACGCATCGGCTCGTGGTGACCGCGGGACCGTGGGTCGGCAAGCTATTTCCAGACCTGGCCCCCAAGGTCGTGTGTGTGCTGCAGACGGTGGGCTTTTTTGAACTCGACGCGCCGCCCCAGCACGTCCAGCTGGGCTCCTTTCCCGTCTGGTACCACTTGGGAGCCGGAGAAAACGGCGAGGTCTATGGGCTGCCTGAGTACGGCCGAAAGGGCATCAAGGCCGCCCGCTACCGCATCGTTGGGGCGGACGACCCCGACGCTCCGCTGCCCGATCCGGCGGCCGAGCTCGCCGACATTCGGCAGTTCATCGGTCGTCACATTCGCCCTGAGATCACAGCGTTGGCGGGCCATGAGTTCTGCAGGTTCAGCGCGACCGTCGATGAGCACTTCCGCCTCGAGCACCACGCAGACAATGCGCGCATCGTCATCGGCTCGGGCTTCTCGGGACACGGATTCAAGTTCGGTCCGCTGTTGGGCCGCATTCTCGCCGAGATGGTCACCGAGGGCAGCACGTCCATTCCCGAGTTTGAATCGGCGCGGCACCTCTTCCACAGCGGGTCTGCTTGAGGCATCCTGTCTGCGATGCTTGCTCCTGGATCCATCGTCGGCGCGTACAAGGTCGTCCGGCTGATCGGAAAGGGCGGCATCGCGGCGGTCTACAAGGTGCAGCACCGGCAGCTGCGCTCGTTTCACGCGCTCAAGGTCCTGTTCACCACGGATCAAGACAGCGCCGAGCGGCTGATTCGCGAAGGCCGCGTCCAAGCGGTTCTTAGCCATCCCAACATTGTGGCCGTGACCGATGTCATGGAGGTCGACGGCGCTCCCGCTCTGGTGATGGAGTACGTGAGCGGCCCGAGCCTGCTGGACTGGCTGCAGAGCAACAAACCCCCACTAGATGCGGTCCTGGACCTGTATCGTGGCATCGTGCTGGGCATCGACGTGGCCCACGCGGCCGGAGTCGTCCACCGCGACCTCAAGCCCGAGAACATCCTGTTGGCACCCACTCAGCAGGGCATCATTCCCAAGGTC
>CAYYHT010000219.1:0-10226 GCA_964471355.1 uncultured Enterobacteriaceae bacterium | reverse complement strand
CAGCGTGAATGGCCACTGCCTCGTCCGCGAACTCAGAGGGCTGTAGGGCCATCAGGCGCTCGAGGGCCCAGCGCAAGTTGACCGCGGTCGGACGGCTGGCAAGCAACACGTCTTTGGCGACGGACAGATCTCCGCCCAATCGTGCCTCGAGCGCCAAGCCGTACGCAGCAGTAATGCCAATCGCCGGCGCGCCACGAATGACCATCGAGGCAATCGCATCGGCGGCCTCGGCCGCGTTGTTGCAGCTGACCCACGCCACCGTTCTTGGGAGAATTCGTTGGTCGAGCAGCTCAAGGCTGTCGCCATTCCATCGGATGTGTTCGACCATGCGCGCGATTAACGCGTCGGTGTCCACGTCATTTTCGAGAGCCTCTCTCGCCAGAAAACCCACCGCAAGAGATGGAGGAGACGCAAAAGAGCTTTGCTAAGGGTGTGATACCCGGCGAGAGAGACTGTCTCGAAATGATGTAATTGCCCGCTTTCACGGGCGTCGTCAGAAAAGTATGCACAAAACCGGCCGAGGTCATCAACTTTTCTTGTCGCGAATGCGCAAATTGACAGAACGGCCTGACGAGGCTCCCTCGTTGGATCCCCTTGCGTCCATGATCCTCGTAGGTGATCCTGGGCACGGCAATTGCAGCCGTTCCCTCCCACGATGACCACCCCTCCCCCCTCCCCACCATCCCGCCGCTCGGGCTTTGTGCGTGCTTTTCTGGTCTCAGTGGCCGGAACGGGCATGTCTCGGGTTCTGGGAGCCGTGCGCGACATTGTCATCGCGAACGTGCTGGGAGCCGGATCTTCGAGCGATGCATTCTGGGTCGCGTTCACGATTCCGAACGTTTTTCGTCGATTCGTAGCGGACGAGGGCCTCACCGGGGCCCTGATTCCAGCGGTGGCCAAGGCTGAAACCGAGAAGGGGGAGCAAGAAGCCAAGGCGCTCGTCAACACCGTATTGACGGCTCTGCTGGCCGCAAATGTCGCCCTGTGCATCTTCGGGTTCATCGCAGCAGAGGGCCTGGTCATGGCCTTTGCGTACAAGTTCTCTGAGGACCCCGAGAAGTTCGCCCTGACCGCGGCGATGACCCGCTGGATGATGCCCTTTGTCGGCTTTGTCAGTCTGGTCAGTCTGATGGAGGGGCTGCTCAATCACCGTGGCCACTTCTTCGTACCCAAAGTAGCTCCAGGACTCGTTTCAGCGGGGATTGCCACGTCGGCCCTGCTGCTGGGCAGCTCCTTCGAAGACCCGGCCTGGGCGTTGGTCGTCGGCGTGCTGGTCGGTGGTGTGGCTCATGTCCTGGTCAACGTGCCGGTGCTCTGGAAGCACTGGGGACCGGTCGGCTTGGCATTCGACTTTGCCAATCCCCGCTTCCGCTCCATTGCGACCGAGCTGTCCAAGGTCATCGCCATCGGCATCTTCGCCCAGATCAACATCCTGGTGTTGCGTCAGCTTGCCGCCATGCTCGGTGACGGCGCCATCACGCGCTACTGGTACGCCAATCGCCTCGTCGACCTCTCACAGGGTGTCATTGCCGTGGCCATCGGCAGCGCACTGCTTCCAGGCATCAGCAAGGCGGTCGCCGCCAAGGACTGGGACGCATTTCGCAGCGATCTCGCATCGGCCTTGCGCCTCGCGGGTTTCCTGCTCATCCCCGTCAGCGTCACCTTGATGAGCTTCGCCGAGCCCATCACCGCCATTCTGTTCCGACAGGGCGCCTACAGCTGGGAGGACGTGCAGTGGACCGCGTGGACGTTGATGGCGTTGGTGCCATTCCTGCTCTCGGTGGCGGGCATCAACATCATCAAGAAGGTCTACTTCGCCCTCGATGACCGCAACCCCCTGTTGGTGATCGGCGGACTGGGCGTGGCCACAACCGCAGCACTGGGCATCAGTCTGATTCACACGCACCAGCTGATGGGTCTGGCCTATGCGCTGTCGATCTCGACCACCCTGCAGCTCGTCGCCTACCTGCTGGCCCTCAAATCGCGCCTTGGCACCGAGCTGGGCCTGCAAAAGCTAGCTCTTCCCTTCGCAAAGATGGCCACAGCAGCGATTCCCATGTCTGCGATCTACTTTTTGGCACACCCTCTGGGCCAGTGGGAGCTGGGACCCACACACCTCCCTAACTTCGCTGTGCTGGCCGGTGCGCTGGTGGTAGCAGGACTGGTCTACCTCGGGTTGGCCTATGCGCTTCGCATCGAAGAACTGCATCGAGTGCTTCAGAGACTTTACGCTCGGCGTCGCACTGGTTAGAATGAGTGCATCCCGGTCCGGCGGACTGGACACCTATTGGGTAGACCCAAACAGTCTCCACTCCCGCCCCCGTGTGCATCTCTTTTTTAGAGAAGCATGAGGAGCACGGTGGGTGGGAGCATGGAGACCTGGGAAAAGCGGCCACAAGCCGCTTTTTTTATTCCTTGGCCGCGTTCTGCTCTTTCTGCCGCCAGGGCGCAACCAGGCCGGCTAGCAGCAACCCGAGCATGCACAGGTAGACGAACCAGTCTCCCCATTGCTTGTAGAAGGTCGGGAAGGTCGCCAAGCGCACCACCACCGTGCGGTTCACCGCCTGGCCGACCTCGGTTTCGGCGTAGATGTGGCCGTGAGGCTCGGTCACAAAGCTGGTCCCGCTGTATGCGCCCCGGACGAGCGGCACGCCAAGCTCGGTCGAGCGAATCGCCGCAAGCATGCCGTGCTGGAAGGTCGCCGGCCCCATGAACCACCCGTCGTTTGTCATGTTGACGAACAGCTCGGGGTCGGGAAAGGAACGACACGTGCTGGGCAGGATGGCTTCGTAGCAAATGGGAGCGGCGATGCGCACTTCACCGTCGACGACGTTCGTCTGAGCCCCGGCCTGGAAGTTACCAATGCCGCCGATCTGCCTGGCGAGCCATGCAAGCGGTGGGAACCAAGCGGCTCCGGGCAAGTACTCACCAAATGGCAGCGGGACGGTCTTGTCGTAGCGACCCTTGATCTCGCCGCCGCGCCCAATGAGGTAGACGAAGTTGTATGCCGTATCGAGCTGCAGGCGTCCACGAGGACCGGGAATCGGATTGCCATCGGCGTCACTGACGAAGTTGACCGTGCCGCCACCCAAGATGAGCTCGAACTTGCCTCGCTTTGCGAGGGAGGCCAGCATGTCCTTTCGGCCGTAGCGGCCGTTCTCGTGTGGGTTGAAGGCGCTGGCCCCTTCGGACCAGACAACGAGGTCCACCGAGCCCGGCGCAATGCGGCTGGTCGGATGTGCCCACTGCAGCAGCGCGGTCTGGCCCCCAATGGCCAAGCGCTCCTTCATGGTCGTGGCCACCTGCATCTGCTGGACGCGAAGCACCGGCGCGTCTCGCAAGGCTTGTTCGACGCGCTCGAATCGCCACGCGCCGTAGAAGACCACGCAGCACAGCACAATGATGGACGCGCAGGCATGCAGTGTCGGGAAGGGTCGTCCCTCACGCTCCCGGTAGATGCCCTCGGCGAATGCCGTGTTCACCAGCATGACCAGGAAGGACAGACCCCAGACGCCGGTGATGGACGCCAGCTGCCATGTGAACGGGAACTGGAACTGCGTGACCCCCTGTTGGTAGGGGAACAACAGCACGAACATGGACAGCCACTCGACCGTCACCAGCCAAGCCGGGAAGGCCAAGATCCACCAGTCGCCGAGGCGATCGCGGATGGGATGCACCATGCTCCACACAAAGAAGTACGGCAGGCCGTAGCCAAAGGCGAAGAAGAACGAGACGGCACAGGCGCCTCCGACTGGAATGCCCAGTCCCATCTGCATTGAGGCGGCGATCAGCACACCGGTCAGCGCGGGAATGCCCAGCAGGCCGGCCAGCATCATCGTTCCGCGCCGATCGTCCTTGGAAGCACGCTCCAGACCGCCAACTGAGCCCTCGAATCGACCGGGATCTGCGGTGCGGTTTCGGCGAGCAATGACGGCGCCGAGCAGGGCGAGCTCGGCAACCAGGCCCACCTCGACGACCCCGACCCACTCGATATTCGAGAAGTGGGTGATGGTGTAGGGAATCCAGCGGAAGATGACTGCAACCGCCACGGTGCCGTACAGCAGCGCATACCACCGGTTTGCGACGGGCTCTTCGCGTTTGAGTACCCAAAAGAACGGCAGATAGGCGACCCAGTGCAGCCAGTGCCAGTTCGCCGGCGCACACAGCTGGGCGAGCAGGCTTGCCGACGCAATGGTGATGGCCAGGCGCACAGCACGATCGTTGTTCATTCGGGCTTCCACCTGGGTGCGCGCTTCTCGATGAAGGCGGCCATGCCCTCCATGAACTCGCCGGACAGCAGGGTGCGGATTCCAGCCTGAGTCTCGGCTTCGAATGCGTCGGCATCAGACAGCTCGGGCACACTGCGAATGACGGACAGAGTGGCTCGACTGGCCTCGGGAGCCCCGGAGAGCAGGTCGTTGGCCAGCTCGAGGGCTGCTTTGAAGGCGTCGTTCGCCACCAATCGGTCAATCATGCCCCAGCGTTCCGCCTCGGCGGCATCGATGCGGCGTCCGGTGAGGGCGAGGTCGGTGGCACGGGAGCGACCCACCAGCCGGGTCAGCCGCACGGCACCGCCGACGTCTGGTGCAAGCCCAACGAGCGTCTCGGGCAACGAGAAGAAGGCGCCTCCGCTTGCGACCCGCAGATCGGTCGCCAGAGCCAGCTCGAGTCCCGAACCACAGCACGCGCCATCGATGGCCGAGACAGTGACGCACGGCAGATCGGCAAACGCATTCATCGTGCTCTTGAGCTCTTCGATGAGGGCTCGCATGGCCGGGACATCGGACCCGGCCGCAGCGGGCGCCAGTCGGGCAAAGATGGGGTTGCGAGGAGACAGGTCCATGCCTGCCGAGAAGTGTCCACCGGTGCCCGTGATGATCAGCACGCGCGGCGGTGTCTTGGCGAGCTCGAGTGCCGCC
Organism: uncultured Enterobacteriaceae bacterium; assembly: GCA_964471355.1. Classification (GTDB taxonomy): domain Bacteria; phylum Myxococcota_A; class UBA796; order UBA796; genus CAYYHT01. The sequence goes on along the minus strand of CAYYHT010000219.1, from coordinate 5,307 downwards.
TCGCGCAGTGCTGTCCACATCGGACCGTGCATCGCGTTGCGCTTCTCTTCACGGCACATGCGAATGATGCTGATCGGCCCACGGTGACCGATTTCGAGGAACTCACTCATGCAGGTGGCATACTCCGGAACCCATTTTGGAGCCACCGTGATCGACCCAGCGAACAGCCCCTACCTCGTGCCCTCTGACGGTTCCTTCCGAGTTGCCGACGCTCCAACTGCTCCCCCTGAAGACGAGCGGGTCGGCAAGAAGAAGTCCAAGAAGCTGCTCAAGGAGGTCATCGGCGAGATGCGCGAGCTGCAGCGCATGCTGTACGCGCAGGACAAGTACTCGCTGCTGCTTGTGTTTCAGGCAATGGATGCGGCGGGCAAGGACGGCACCGTGAGGGCGGTCATGAGCGGCATCAACCCCGCCGGCTGCGAGGTCCACTCCTTCAAGCAGCCCTCGTCCGAAGAGCTCGACCACGACTTCTTGTGGCGGACCGCAAAACGCCTCCCACAGCGCGGACGCATCGGCATCTTCAACCGCAGCTACTACGAGGAAGTGCTCGTCATCAAGGTGCACCCGAACTACCTCGCCGGTCAGCGAATCCCAGACCAGCCCCCCATGGAACAGCTCTGGGCCGAGCGCTACGAGTCCATTGCCGACCACGAAAAACACATCGCTCGCAACGGCACGGTCATCCTCAAGTTCTGGCTGAACGTGGGCCGCGACGAGCAAAAGAATCGGTTCCTGGCCCGCATCGACGACCCACGCGCCAACTGGAAATTCAGCGGTGGCGACGTCAAAGAGCGCGGGCACTGGGACAAGTACATGGCCGCCTACGAAGACGCGATCAATGCGACCAGCAAGCCCTGGGCTCCCTGGTACGCCGTTCCCGCTGACGACAAACCCACCATGCGGCTGACCGTCGCTCGCATCGTCAACGAGACGCTGCGGAACATGAACCTGTCCTACCCAAAGCTGCCCGCCGATGAAGTGGCCGAGCTTGGGATGTGGAAAGAGAAGCTGCTGAACGAGTAGCCGTCAGCGGCTGACTTCGATCAGGCTGCCGCCCGCCACGACGGTGCCATCGATGCTCTCGATGTGCAGCGGCGTGCAGTAGCTGGCACCGTCGGGGCAAGGAATGCAGTCGATGTCGAACAACGAGCTGGTGCACACGTAGTCTGCGCCGCCCAGCGACAGCGCGGGACCGACCTCGCGGGTATCGAAGCTGCCCGTGAGCTTGACGCCCTCGAGTTGGTCGCCATCGGGGGTGAACGACCCTTCGAGCACCGCCCCGTGGATGGCACCAATGGCCATATGCAGCGGGGACATGGGCGGTGAGCGAAAGTAGGGGTTGTTGAACGAAGTGGTAAACGAGCTCGTCGGCACCCCAGTGTTCTGGACTCCAGTGTTTGATCCGTCGCCCACTAGAATCTCGATGTCTGTGCCCGCGCTCACGACCTTGATCAACATTTCGGTGTCGACAAATGCGTTGAGACTGCCGACGTTGGCGGGCTCGACTCCGACTCCGGCCAAGTAGTCCAGCGCGTAGACCTTTGAGCTGAGGTCTGGGAAGTTCACCTCGGCCCCGGTGGCACCGACTGTAAAAGTGGACGATTCGATGCCGCACGCATGGGTCCAGACCATGTCGTACAGCTCACCCGGAACCAGGGCCTCAGACAAGAACCTGGTGTAGATCGCTCCGCTCTCCGGATTTGCTGAGCCCCCCAGCGACACGATGTGGCCATTCGAACGCTGGCTGAGCTGAACCGTTGGCGCCATGGCCGTCGGGGCGGACAGTTCGATGCGAAGATCAGTGCGGAAGTAGGCGGATGAGTCATCAGCGGCTGGCTGCGTTTCAACAACTTCAGCGCAGGCCGTCGTGAACTGAAACTCGGAATGAACGACGTCGGCCCCCTCGCAAGTGGACTGGGTCTTCACCGTGTAGGACTGGCTTCCCATCAGCGTTTCATCGTCAGCGAGGGTGAACTGGTACTCCTGACCCCCACCGGTGTAGGACCCAAAGACGCCCCCAGCACCGGTCTCTTCGAGGGTGAAGCTATTGAGCGTGGTGTCTTTGTCGAATCCCACGCTGACGAAGTTGAGCTCGACCTCTACGGCTGTCTCGTCGGCCTCGGGGTCGGAGGTCTCGATGGCTGGACAGGTCACGCTGAACCACGACACCTCCTGTGTGTACTCTTCGTCACCGCACCTCCACTCAGCCTGGCTCGTGTACCAGGTCGCCGGACGGAAGTAGGGGGGGCTGACCTCCCAATGAAACGCGTCATCGATCTCATCGTCGCTGTGCTGTCCGCCATGAACATTGGCGCCGGAGTCCTGCTCGCGGACGGTGATGACCGGGTCCTGCGGCGGCCCGTCAAAGAATGCGCTGACCAGTACCGTGAGCGGGTTCTCGCCGGAGCCGTGACCTGGCTGGAGCGCGACGGAGTTCGGACAGTTTGCATCGGCGTCGGTGTCCGAGTCGGTGTCCGAGTCGACGTCGGTGTCGGTGTCCGACTCAGGCCAGTTGTTCAGCTCGGAGTTCGGGATCCAGCATCCCGCCAGCAACAACACGGGAAGCAACCGCATCAGAAGGTCCCCGTCAGAGTGATGGCGCCCAAGCCCAGACCGCCGGCCGTCAGCCCTGTGCCCACGATGATGAGGGTGTGATTCGTCCGAATGATGCCCTGGGCCTGTGCGCGGGTGACGCTCGGGTCGGCCTTGGTGCTCTCCCAGTCGCCGTAGATCGATGAGGCACCGACGAGGGCTGCCACGCCTCCCAGAACACTGAAGCCCGCCACAGCCAGCACGGCCCCGCTCGGGCCATCGGATTTCTGCGGGACCACTGGGGGGTCGGCCGGCGGCGGCAGCGGCTTGACCTCGGCAACCGGCTCGACGGGCTTGGGCTTCGCTTCGGGCCCAGGTTCGACCACCTTGGCCACCACGCGCTCTTCATAGTCGAGCCAGTCGGCATCAGAGAACAAGTAGCGGGTCTACACGGGCTTGCCGGCGGCATCGGTCAGCTGCACGATCACCGCCTGGGCCACGGGACGGCCCACATCGCCTAGGCCGTCGAGCAACACAGTCCCGGTTGCAGGAACGGGCACGGCCTCGGTGGCCAGATCAGCCTTGGCGGCAGTGGCGAACATCTCGCGAATCGGGTGCCCTTCCGGCACGAGATCGGTGGACAGCAACGCATCGGGATCGACCCGGCGAGCGGCGCGCAGGGCCTCCCGAGCATGGACATTGTTGCCCTCGCCGAACATGCGCACGCCTTGGATGCGGTGCAGGCGCGCAGCCAAGAAGGGAGTCAGGGTATCGGTCAGGCAAGGCAGGGCCATCGATGCCTCGTCCATGGCACCGGTGAAGCCTTCGACATCGGCACTTTCGTAGGCGGATTCAGCCGCGTCGAGCTGCCGGGACAGCTCATCGGACGAGGTCTGAAAGGCGCAGAGGGCCCACGCCGGAGTCGCGGACAACAGGGCGCACAAGTAAAGCATCGGTCGCATGCGGATCATGGGTCGCACGGTATCCGATCTGAAGGATTGTCGCTGCCAGCGAACTCAGTGCGACGACGGGGCCCGAGGCCCAAAGAACATGCGTGTGACACTCCTGACGATCTTGATGGTGGGCCTCGTGGCCTGCCCGGTCTCTGGCAGCATTGACGCTGACAGCGACCAAGCCGCTGGCGACACCGATTCGGACTCCGATTCGGACACGGACTCCGATTCGGACACGGACACCGATTCGGACACGGACACCGATTCGGACACGGACGCCGATTCGGACACGGACACCGATTCGGACATTGACGCAGACACCGATACCGATGTGTCCCCGCCCAACGAGCACTGCCACGACGGCGTAGACAACGACACCGACGGCCTAGTCGACTGCGAAGACGGCGACTGCTTCGATGCCGCGATCTGCGACGAGGAAGACGCCCTCGCCTGGGTGGACGCTGGCCGCATGGAGCTCGAGGTCACCCCGATGCTCAGCTTCCACTGCTACTCGAGCGGGTGGTACTCGGCCCAGCAGGTGGACATGGAAGTGACAGCCCCCTCCGGAACACTCCGCATCGACGATGGCACCGGGGGCATCACCAGCTGCAACTGGCAAGCCGACCGTGCCTTCGCCCACATGAGCTCCTGGAGCGGCGACGGGGTCCGCGTGAGCCGAGAGGGGTTTACGGTCGACTCGGGATGTGGTGTCAGCGACTCGGGCTTCCTGCCCACGACACTCATGCCAGTAGACGGTGAGATGCAGACCCCCGACGGGGTCGGCTGGTACATCGGCGCCGGTGCTCCAACCACTACCTCGAATCCGCATACCTGCCACGGCTACAGCGGCGGGGGCGGTTCGTATATGCCCATCAGCTGGGATGTGGATGTGGACACCGAGCGGTGGCTGGTTGATCCGCTATCCATGGGCGATGCCGCTGCCGTCACTCCGTAGAGTTGGGCCACAGCGCACGTCTTCATGACAAGTCCCTCGTGTGTGAGGTAGCCTCCGCTCTTCCCAAAAAGGACAACAACACATGCGCTATTCGCCGCTGACTCAACTCACCTTGCTGCTCGCCCTCACCTCCGGTTGCCGTGGCGCGCCCGGCACCACTGTCGACGTGGTGGCCATGGCTGCGGGCGAGGAATGCTCCGAGGGCGGCATCTCGATGAACACGGGCATCGACGAAGACGGGGACGGCACCATCACCGGTGACGAGATCACGGACACCATCACCATCTGCAATGGCGTTCCTGGCGGGGACGGTACGGATGGAACAAACGGCAGCGACGGCGCGGTGGGCTCCGACGGCGCAGATGGGACGGACGCCACCGAGGCCATTCTCGAGTCGACCGACCTCGCGGCCGGCGACGCGGATTGCCCCAACGGCGGCACCCGCTTCGATGCGGGACTCGACGACGGCGATCCCGGCGGAACGGCCGGTGACGGCATTCTGCAGACCGAAGAAATTGACGACACCGACTTCATCTGTGACGGCGACGACGGAGCTGACGGCTATGAGACCGACGACTACGACATGCCTGCAGGCGCAGACGGCACAAGCACGATCTCTGCCAACGGTGGGCTGGGCGACGGCCAGGGCGGCGACGGCGGCAGCATCAACTTTGACATCAGCAATGACAACACCGGACACGTCAAGCTGTTCAAGACCGGTGCCGCTGACGCCTCATTCAGCCTGCCGAACGCTCCGGGCTACACCGGCAGCCATCCGCTGCTCGTCAGTGCCGACACCACGGTCCTGACCGTCGACTTCTGGTACGGCACCGACTACTCCGACATTTCGGCGTACACGGGCGGCGA
>CAYYHT010000218.1:0-10228 GCA_964471355.1 uncultured Enterobacteriaceae bacterium | reverse complement strand
ACGCCTCTATGCCGATGCCCATCCGGCCCAGCGCGAGCTGTATGAGCGAAAGGGCCTGTATTTTCAGAAGTTCCGCGACGAGCTGCGCGACCCCGAGCACATGCGCGGGGTTCACGACCAGACGCGGGCCACGCTGAGCAGGCTGTCGGCCCGGGTCCAAGCGGACTCATGGGCGGCCGGTTCCAGCTGGAGTTTCGCCGACGCCATCGCGACGAGCATGCTGTTCCGCCTGGTCGACCTGGGCAGCATCGACGAGTGGAATGTGCCCGCGGACCCGCTGCATGCCTACTACGAGCGGCTAAAGGCGCGCCCATCCTTCGCGGCGGTCTGGACCGACGACCCCATGTTGGCAGTCATCGACGGCGAGTGATCACAGGTCAGTGCGCTTGAGCTGCACAAAGACCCACCGCAGGAAGCGGAAGGGACGCTTGCCCTCGTCGGGAGTGAAGCGGGCCACGAAGCGGCGGTTGCCCTCCTCGCCTTCGAGGCTGAAGCGGCGCGGATGTGCCTCGCACAGACGGGCCATGTTGGCCTCGGCCTCGGTGGCATGGGTGTGCAGCTTGAGCACCACCCGCACCTTGAGCCAGCTGCAGCTGGTGAAGCCGAGCTTCTGGCAGTACAGCTTTACCTGCATCAACCCGCCCAGATTGCGGGTCTCGGGTGGGATGTCGCCGTAGACGCTGCCCAGATCGTCGATGAGTTGATCGACCGCCTCGGGGGTCTGCGCTGAGCTGATGCGCTTGTACCAAGCCAGGCGGTCGGGCACGTCGGGAATGGTGACGTCGGGGATGAACGCGGGCACCGGGATGTTGACTTCCGGCTCGATGAGGTGCCGATCAGCTACCCCACGGGCTTCCGAGACAGCTTCCGCAAGCAACTCCAGCCACATTTCGTAGCCGACGGCGTCGATATTTCCGCTCTGGGCGTCACCGATGAGGTTGCCCCCTCCGCGCAGCTCGAGGTCTGCCGAGGCCACCTGGAATCCCGCGCCCAAGCGATTCGCCTCGATGATGACCCGCATGCGCTTGCCGGCGTCTTTGGACATGTTCTCGGGGGTCAGCAAGATGCAGTTGCCTCGGACCGAAGCCCGGCCAACCCGCCCACGAAGCTGGTAGAGCTGGGCGAGGCCAAACATGTCGGCACGATTGACGATCATCGTGTTCACGTTGGGCAGATCGATGCCGCTCTCGATGATGGCCGAGCACACCAGCACGTCGTGGCGGTGTTCGATGAAGTCGACGAGCACCTGTTCGAGCTCGTCGGTCTTCATCTGTCCATGGGCCACACAGAAGCTGGCCTCGGGAACCCACTCCCTGAGTTTGTCGGCGTACTCGTAGATGGTCTCGACCCGGTTGTGCACGAAATAGGCCTGCCCCTTGCGGTTGACCTCGTGCAGGATGGCGTCCCTCACGCGAGTCTTGCCAAAGCGAGTGACGCTGGTACGCACGGACAGTCGGTCCGCTGGCGGCGTGGCGATGATGCTCATCTCGCGCAGCCCGGACAGGGCCATCTCAAGGGTGCGTGGAATCGGCGTGGCCGACATCGACAGCACATCGACGTCGGTCCGCATCTTCTTGAGACGCTCCTTCTGGCGCACCCCGAAGCGATGCTCCTCATCGATGATCAGCATGCCCAGGTCCTTAAAGGAGACCCCGCGCCCGAGAAGCTTGGTGGTGCCGATGAGGATGTCGACCTCGCCCCGCCGCACCGCCGCCAGAACTTCCTTCTCCTGCTTGCCGCTAAGAAAGCGAGACAGCATCTCGACCCGGATGGGCAGGTCACCGACGCGTTCGCGGAAGGTGCGCAGGTGCTGAAAGGCCAGGACCGTCGTCGGGCACAGCACCCCTACCTGCTTGCCCGCCTCGACCACTCGCACCGAGGCCCGCATGGCCACCTCGGTCTTGCCAAAGCCGACATCACCACAGATCAGCCGGTCCATCGGATGGTCGCTGTCTAGATCGGCGGCCACGGCTTCGATCGCCGTGGCTTGATCCGGCGTCTCTTCGTAGGGAAAGCGAGCCGCAAAAGCCCGGCTGAGCGAGCCGGCTTCGGGGTACTCGGGACGCTCGGCAATCTCGCGCTGCGCGTAGATCTTGAGCAGCTCTTGCGCCATGTTCAGCACGCTGTCGCGCACCTTTCCGGTGCGACGAGTCCAGGTGATGCCCCCCAAACGGTCCAGCTGGACCTTGGGCTTGCTGCGCGACGGGCTGTACTCGGACAGCTGCGACAGTGCCGTCACCGGCAGGTACATGCGGTCGCCGTCTCGGTACTCGAGCGCTACAAAATCTTGCTTGCTGCCCTCGGACAGCTCGAGCCGATGCAGCCCGCGGTACAGCCCGATGCCGTGGAAGCGATGCACCACGTAGTCCCCGTCCCGCAGCTGTGCGGTGCTGGTGACGGCAGAGTCGAAGAAGGTGTGGACCGACCCTCGGGTGCGCGCATTCTGCCGTCTGCCGAACAATGCGGTGGCAGGGATGTAGGCCCAGCCCGATTCCAGAGCCAGAAAGCCCCGAGGCATGTCGCCGACCAGCAGGCTGATGGTCTCGGGAGGGATGTCGTGCGGATCGGCCACGGTCAGCGGGTACAGCCCATGATGGCCGAGCATCTCGAGGAAGGACTCGACGCGCTTTCCCTCCTGCACAACCAGGGCGACGCGGTGGCCCTCATTGGCCAGCTCGTTGAGCTTGCGAACCACCGGAGCTAGCTCGGTCGAGCGCACGTTGAAGCCGTCGACAGGTCGGCTGCCCAGATCGACGCTCTCGCCCGGGGTTGCATATTCGAGCACTGGGTGGGCGTCCGCGAGCGCATCGAGCAGTGTTCCCGCGGACACATAGCGCTCGTCAGGAGGCACCAGCGGCCGTTCGTCCTCGTCCAGGCCCTGCCATCGACTCTGGCACTGGCGACCGAACTCGCGAACCGAGGCCCCCACGTCTTCGGGATGCACCACGACGGTCTGCATGCCAGCGAACAGCTCGAGGGGCGCGACCGTGGGCACAAGCGCCGGCAACCAGCTCTCGACAGCCGAGAAGCGAATGCCCGCCGAGAGCTCTTCGATGACACGACGCCTTAGCTGTGGGGGGCGCTGTTGGGCTGCCGACAAGCGTCCGAGCTCGATCTTGAGCCGGCCCATGGCCTCGGTGTCCAGCCGCTCTTCACGAGCGGGCAGCAACACCGACTGTTTGCGGCGCCGTCCGGCTCTCTGGGTGACCGGGTCCAGCACCCGGACTTCTTCGATTTCATCGTCAAAGAAGTCGACGCGAACAGCACCGCGGGCCGTCGCGGGCCACACATCGAGGACGTCTCCGCGCACGGCAAAGCAGCCCGGCTCGGCCACCCGACCGACCGCTAGATAGCCCGCATCGGCCAGCCAGCCGACCAGCACATCGCGGTCGAGCTGCAGTCCGGCCTTGAGGGTTCGGGTTCCTTTCTGGCGCGTTGCCAAGTCGGGCACCCGCTGCAGCAGAGCCGCCGAGGGGGCGACCACGACCAGCGGGCCGCCCTTTTCGACGCGACGAAGCGTGCGCATGCGCTCACGAGGCTGGCTCGGATGCGGAGAGAACCCGTCATAGGGGCGCACATCGTCTGCGGGAAAGCGCAGAACGCGCTCGGGATGGGGATGGAAGAACCGGATGGAGCGCAGGGTGCGCTCTGCAGCATCGGGTTCGTCACAGACCACCAGCCAGCGGCCCTCTGCGGCCAGATCTCCCAACACATATCCGAGCGCATCGCCCGCGAGTCCAGCCCACCCGATGCCCTCGTCCAGCAAGCGCCGGGCGTGGGGAAGGAAGTGGCTCATGGCGTAGGCGGGCCTACCGACTCGGCCAGCCCCCCGGCACTCGCGGCCGTCGGTCCACCGACAGGGGGAGCGGGCAGCTTCTCGGCCCGAGACTTGTAGATCAGCACCAGGCCCATCGTCGTGATGGCCCAGACGATGTTGCCAAAGCTCTCGCCCACCATCGCGGCGCGTTCAGAGATGACTGTCGGGATGATGAAGAACTGCATGAGCACTTCCCAGCCGTCGAGCTGGTAGACCAGCGTGCACTGCATGCCAAAGGTCAGAGCGAAGCCCATGTACAGCAGCACAAACAGGCGCCTGCGAATGGGTCGAGTCAATGCGGTCGAGCGCGTCAGTGCAGGCTGTTCGGGCTCGAGCACGGCGACCGCGGCCACGAGGCTGTACTGCAAGGCGTAGTGGATGCCCGGAATCACGACCTGAAGGCCGACCAAGATGGCCGTCCAAGAGCCACCAAAGGGCGCCGCCACGTCCCAGGTTCGCGAACCCATGGCCGAGATCAACTTGCCGACGGTGGGCTGCTCACCGCGGTGCATGAGATCGGCGGCGGTGACGTAGACGACGACCAGCGCGGCGTCCATCACGCAGACCCAGGCAATGTCAAAGGCCGTGAACATGAGCACGCCGGGAATCGGACCGCCGCTCTCGATCATGTACAGAGCACCCGCGGCTGCCAGCACGGGAAGCGTAAACAGGGAGGGAATCCACGATGCGCGGCTCGCGGTCGCCCGCTTGGGGTACTGCATGGCCGTGTACAGCACCAGCAGACCCGCAAGGCCGATCAGCCCCCCGCGCACCGACTCGGCGAACTCGCCGCGGCCAGCCACATGTTCGGCCTGCAAGAACAGCACCCAGTCGACCAGCAAGTAGCCAAAGAAGGTGTGAGCGGCGGCCCAAGCGATGGACAGCACCACGACCAGTGGCAGCACCCGCAGCATGCTGCGCAGTCCCCAGACAAAGGCGCCGACCGGGGTGGGTTCGTCACTCCACTTGGCCAACTGCTTGGCGCGGGCTGCGTCCGACGGGGTCGCTTTGAGACCAATCTGGTACCAAAGCCCAACGTTCACCAGAGGCACCAAGCCCAAGATCGCCTCGCTGGCAGACCGACCCAGATCGTTCAGTCGCCCCACCGTGAGTGGCGTCTTGAGCAGCTGCACCAACAGGATCAGGCCCATTCCAAGGGCCTTTTGGTCGGCGAGCACGTAGGTGCTAAACAACCAGCCTTGAAGGGCGCACGAGCCGGCCCATGCAGCGAGGTACAGTTCACGTCCGAGCCGGAACGAGTCCATAGGTCTGGGCTTCTCCCGATAGGCCATGGCGGTAACACCCTGGAGTTTGCTTGGGGCAGTCCCCTTACGAATGGTTGCATCGCCTGGGCGCCGGTTCATCCGGTGAGGTCTGGGCTGCCCGTCGTGAAGGCAAGCAGATCGCCGTAAAGGTGCTCAAGAAGCAGGGCGAGGCGCGTCACGAGGAAGCCATCCGTCGAGAGATGACCCTGGGCCCAATGCTGTTGGGACACCCAGGAGTTGTCGCGGTCAGTCGCGTCGAGAATCTCGACGGCATCTTGCACCTCGAGATGGACTGGGTTCGCGGCCCCAATTTGTCCCAGGTGTTGTGGGGCTGGCAGGGCACCCGCAGCACCCCTGCCCTGCCTCCTTCGATCGTGGTGCCTTGGATCGTGCAGGTGCTCGAGACGCTCCAATGGGCCGCACAGCGGGTGGCTGCAGGCAAACCGCACTCCTTCCTGCACCGGGACATCAAGCCGGCCAACCTGCTGCTCGACCCCCGTGGTCGCGTCCGCATCACAGACTTTGGCATTGCCCGCGCCGAGGCCGAGCTGGGATTTCTGACCACCGAGACCGGGATTGTGAAGGGCTCCCCGCGATTCATGGCCCCTGAAGTCCTGGCCAACGAGACCATCGACTGGAGAGCCGATCAGTTCAGCACGGGCGTGGTGCTGTACGAGCTGCTGTCGGGAAGCCCCCTGTACAGCGGACGAGAGATCGGCGAGGTCATTCTCAAGGCGGTCAACGCCGACTACGGAAGCGCCATCGAGACGCTCGACGTGCCGCCAAAGCTGCGGGACGTGCTGCGCAAGATGCTCTCGCGAGAGATCGAGGACCGCTACGAGGACCAACATGCCGCGGCCGACGCCCTGTCCCGAGTGCCAAAGCCAGGTCCATCCCTCGCGTCGGTGTTGCCCGAGCTGCTGTCCTTTGCTCTCGTGCCCGATGACCACAGCACGGCGAGTGCTCCCGGGGTTCTGCGCGAGGAGGTGACGCAGATCGACAACCGGCCCATCCCTTCCTCGGTGGACCTGCGCACTCACACAGGCAAATCCGAATCACCCAAGGCGCCCCAAGCCCCGCCGGTCTCGTGGGCCGACGCCGATGAGGGAGAGGACGTCACCCTGCCCATTCCCGCCCCCCGCCAGATCGATCACGGGGCGGCAACCGCGGCCCTGGCGGCCGAAGAGACCGAGCCGCCCACGATGCTCGACCCGCACATCATCGCCCTGCGTCGGGCCCGTGCCGCCGCCGAAGCCATGGACAACGAGAGCACCGCCTTGTCCAACCTGGCCGAGCTGATGGAGCTGCAGTCGTCGATGGCTGAGGAGACCACGGCATTGCTTCCCGATCCGGACCTGGGTGAGGTTCCCGTACCGATCCGCAACGATCTCGTCGACGGAACGGTGGACACGCTCGAGGAGCACAGCGTCAGCCAGACCGTCGAGATTCCTCGGCGGCGGCGTCCGGCCCAAGTCCCAAACTGGGTGTGGATGGGTCTGGTGGGTGGACTGATCGGCGTCGTCGTCCTGGCCATGATCGTCGCCTTTGGCGGCGCTGTGTTGGTGAGCCTGAACTAGGCCTGTCACACAGATGTAGGCGCCACTGGACCGGCCTGCCGTACAATCCAGGCATGGGCAGAAAATCCGAAGCGCATCCAGAGCTGCAGATCCCACTGGGACCATTTGAGCTCACCAAGCGCATTGGCGTCGGCGGCATGGGCGAGGTCTGGCAGGGATTTCATCGGCAGCAGAAGGTGCCGGTCGCCGTCAAGGTCATCACCGCCGCACGCGCCCGCCAGAACAAGTACCGCAAGGCGTTTCGCGAAGAGGTTCGCTCCTGTGCCGGCCTGAACCATCCCGGTGTGGTCATGGTGTTCGACTTCGGCGAGCTCGATGCGGCCGCCGAAGAGGCCTCCCAAGGGCGCATGATCGAGGGCTCGCCCTACCTGGCTATGGAGCTCGCAGAAGGGGGGTCGCTCGCTCAGACCCCGCTGCCTCGCACCTGGGCCGATCTTCGCTACAAAATGCTGGCTCTGCTGGACGTTCTGGCCCACGCCCATGCCCGCGGCGTGATCCATCGCGACCTCAAGCTGGGCAACGTGCTGCTCTTCGACCGCGAGAACGGCATGAGCGGTCTGAAGTTGGCGGACTTCGGCTTGGCCCACGCGGCAGACCGTCAAGAACGCAGCCTGCGCGGCACCTCGGGCACCCCCCTATACATGGCGCCCGAGCAGTTTCGAGGCGCGTGGCGCAGCTTCGGACCGTGGACCGATCTGTACGCCTTCGGCTGCATCGCCTACCTGCTCGCATCGGGAGTCCCTCCCTACAACAAGCGCGGCTTCAGCGACTTGATGCGCGCCCACATGACGTCCGAGGCCGACCCTCTCATCCCCCGCTTCACGGTGCCAAGCGGCTTCACCGACTGGCTCGCCTGCCTGATGCAGAAAGACCCACTCGACCGCTACCAGTGCGCGGCCGATGCTGCATCGGCGCTGGCCCGCATGGGGTCGCCAAAGAACGCCGCCCCGCGACGCAAGCCGGTGAGCGAGGCCCCGACTCCCGTGCCCACCGCGACATTGACGCTGTCTCCGTCGTTCCTGGATTGGGTCGAACTCGACACCACCGAAGATTCCGTGCTCGAGGCCCACAGCCGCAATTCGAGTAAGTCCCGCACCACCAGCCGGGCACCGCGCCTGCTGCCAACCATTCCGGACGGCTGGCGCTATGAAAACCCGCCACGTCCCTCAATGGCACTCATCGGAGCTGGTCTGGGCCTGTACGGCCTGCGAGCGATTCCGCTGGTCGATCGCGAGCAAGAGCGCGATGCCGTGTGGCGCGCCCTGAAGCAGACTCGCGAGACCGGGCGAGCCAGCATGGTGCTGCTTCAGGGACAGGCAGGCTGCGGCAAGAGCCGTCTGGCCGAGTGGATCAGCGAGCGCGCCGTTGAAGTTGGCGCCGCCGTCGTGGTCCGCGCAGAACACTCCGCAGGCGGCGGGCCGGCCGATGGGCTGCCTCAGATGCTGTCCAGGGCTGTCGGCTGCCGCGGCCTGTCGAGGGCCGAGGTCCTCGCACGGACCGAGCGCTGGCTCCGGCGTCGCGGTGTCACTGATTCCTACGAGTGGGAAGCGCTGGCCGAGGTCATGTGGCCGACTCCCGCCGACCGAACCGGCAGCATCCACTTCGACCGCGCATCGGAGCGCTACGCGGTCATCCACAGACTGCTGGAGCGACTCGCCGTCTCGGGCGAGACCACCGCTGGCAAGCCCCTGCATCGCAGCGTCATTCTGTGGCTCGACGACATCCAGTGGGGCGGAGACGCGGTCGGTCTGGCCCAGTACCTGTTGCGCAACAGCCACGAAGGGTCATGCCCCATCCTCATCTTGGCCACGGCCCGCGAAGAGGCCCTGACAGACCGTGCGGGGGTCTCGGTCAAGCTCGACCGCATGATGGCGGCCCCCCAAGCCGAGCGAGTTCAGGTCCCCCCGCTCGCCGAGGAACACCGCCGCGAGCTGGTGCAGACCCTGCTGGGACTCGAGGGAGCGCTCGCCCAACAGGTCGAGGACCGCACCGATGGCAACCCGCTGTTCGCGGTGCAGCTGGTCGGCGACTGGGTGCAGCGCGGCGTGCTCGAGGTCGGTGCGAATGGCTTTGTGCTGCGCGACGGCGAGGACGCCGAGCTGCCCGATGACATCCACTCCCTGTGGGACGCGCGCATCGACAAAGTCCTGGAGGGCTACCCCGACGACACCCGAGCGGTCCTCGAGACAGCCGCCCTGCTGGGCAACTCCGTGGCCCAGGCCGAGTGGAGAGGCGCCTGCCGCGTTGGTCGCATGGCGATTCCGAGCGGGCTTGTGGCGCGCATGTTGGAGCGTCGCCTGGCCGTCGTGCGCGAGGGCCAGTGGGCATTTGCACACGGCATGCTGCGCGAGAGCCTGGAGCGATCTGCACGGGAATCCGACCGGTGGATCCCGTTGCACGACGCTTGTGCGACCACCATGCAGATTCGCTACGCCGCCTCGGCGGATCCCGGTCTGGCCGAGCGAGTGGGCCGGCACCTGTACGAGTCCGAGCGCTATGACGAGGCCATCGAGCCGCTCCGGCAGGCGGCACAAGAGCACAGGCAGATCAGTGCCTACGGCGACTCGATGCGCTTCTGTGACCAGTGGATCTCGTGCATGGAGCACCTGAGCACCCACGAGAGCGATCCGCTGTGGGGCTCTGTGCAGACCAACCGCGCCGATCTGCTGATGTTCCAGGGAGAGCTCGAGCAGGCCGAGCGCGCGGCACTGAAAGCGGTCGAGGACGGAAAGCGCTTTGGCTGGGACGAAGTGCTGGCACCGGCATTGCGCACCGCCGGATCCGCCGCGGCAAAGCGAGGCCGACTCGAGGTGGCCGCGGAGCGGTACCGAGCAGGCGGTGAACAAGCCAGCCGCGCCGGTTTCGAAGATGAACGTGCTCGAAGCCTGCTGGCCCTCGGCGACGTCGAGCGTCTGCAGGGCGACCATGGAGCCGCGCGACGCACTGTGTCGGAAGCCCTGCGCATCTTCACCGCCCGGCGCGACCCCCATGGACAGGCATTCGGCCTGCTGGGCCTGGCCGCCGTCAGCAAGGCGGCCGGCCGACTCAACGAAGCCGAGGATCTGATCCGGCGTGCCATTCCGATGTGTGAAAGAGCCGGCAACCGCTTCGGTTTGGCGTCTTGCTACAATACGCTCGGCGAGGTCTTGCGCGGCCGCGAGCAGCTCGACGAGGCGGCAGATGCATACCAGCGCGCCGAGACCCTGTTCCACAGTCTGGGCTCTGCAGAGGGACAGGTGCCTCGCCTGAATTTGGGGCTGATCCTGCTGTCACAACGCGAGTTTGGACGCGCCGGAGAGCGTCTCGGAAAGGTGCTTGCAACCTGTCAACAAGACGGTCGCCGAGGGCTCGAAGGCATCATGCATGCCCTGATCTTGCCTTGCATGGCCCACGCCGAGGACTGGTCTGGCTGGCGGGAGCACTTCGAAGCACAGCGCACGCTTCTTGCCGAGTCGGGATTGGTCGACGGTGACATCGGCATGGCGGCAGAGATCGCTGGAAAGGAAGCGCAGCGCCTGGGCTATGCCGAGGCCGATCCTGCGATGGATGTGGACGGGACCGATGCGGCG
>CAYYHT010000217.1:0-10236 GCA_964471355.1 uncultured Enterobacteriaceae bacterium | reverse complement strand
ACGGCACCACCGACCTGGCCACCCTCGAGCTTCGCGAGCGGGAGTGGAGTCCACAGCTGATTCTGTACGTCACGGACAACCGGCAGCAAGATCACTTCAGGAAGGTGTTCCGCGCCGCTCGCCGGGCCGAAATTACGCCAGAGACCACCGAGCTCCAGCACGTCTACTTCGGCATGCTCAAGTTCGCGGATGGCGATGTCATGGCGACCCGCGGACGCACAGTCAACCTCATCGACGTCCTCAATACCGCCGTGGAGCACGCACGCGCAGTGGTCGACGAAAAGAGCGCACACATTCCCGAGGACGAACGAGCCGCCATTGCCGAGGCGCTCGGGGTGGCAGCGGTCCGCTACTTTGACCTGTCCCAAAACCTGCAGTCAGACATCATCTTCGACTGGAAGCGCATCCTCGATGACCAAGGCAACACCGCCACATACTTGATGTACGCCCACGCTCGGGCGCGCAGCATCCTGCGCAAGGCCGCAGAACAAGGGGTGGCGTCCGGCGAGGTCATCCTCGGTGACGACATCGAACGCGAGCTTGCATTGGCCATTGCGCGCGTTCCAGAGGCCATTGAACTCGCCGCAGCAACCTGTCGGCCAAACTTGTTGTGTGAGCATCTGTTCAAGCTCGCCCAGACGTTTGCGCGGTTCTTTTCACAGTGCCCCGTGCTCAAGGAACCGCGGCCGTCGCCCGATATCGTCGCTTCGCGTCTCAAGCTGGTGCAAGCCACGGCTCACGCACTGAAGGTGGGCATGGGCGTGCTCGGTCTCGATGCTTTGGAACGGATGTAGGCCACAAGGGCGGTTTTACAAGGTAAGATGACCCCTGTAGGGAACCCTACGCTGTTTTTGTGTTCTGGTGAGCAATGTCAAATACGCCTTCTGCGCGACAGCCGCCCAGCAAACTGGAGCGGATTGGCCGGTACCGAATTGTTCGGCCGCTCTCAAAGGGCGGCATGGCATTGGTCTATGAGGCGCGGCGAGAGAGCCTTGCTGGTGTTGCTCCTCGAGTCGCCATCAAGGTGATTCTACCGGACTTCGCCCAGTCCGACACATTCCAAGAGCTGTTCATCAACGAGGCCCGATTGGGCGCCGCGATGCAGCATCAAAATCTCGTTCAGATCCAGGACTTCGACCGAGAGGGCGAAGCCTTCTACATCGTCATGGAGTACTGCGAGGGGCTCACTCTGCGGCGGGCCATCAGTCTGTGCTCGCGCAACGACATCCCGATCCCCATGGGCGTCATTGCCGAAATCGGCAGGCAAGCTTGCGATGGCTTGCACTTCGCCCACATGGCCAAGGACGATCGTGGAAATCATCTGAACTTGGTCCACCGTGACATCAAGCCAAGCAACCTGATTCTCAATCCACAGGGCGTGCTCAAGGTCCTGGACTTCGGCATCGCGCGCGGCTCGCTGATGCGAGAAAAGAAAGGTTCGGTCAAGGGCACGTGGGGCTACATGGCGCCCGAACAGGCGATGGGCCTCGAAGTGGGACCACCCGCCGACGTGTTTGGTCTTGGAACCTGCCTGCACGAGATGGCCAGCCAGGTCTCTCTGTTCAAGAAAAAGAAGCCCGCCGAAATCAAGCGCCTGTTGATGGACGATCATGCGGCTCGAATGGCCGCCACCCTCGATCCTTCCTACGGACCGCTGGTGAACGTCCTCGTTCGAGCGCTGCAGCGGGACCCGTCGGCCCGGTTCGGCAGTGCACAGCAGTTTGGTCGCGCCCTGTCCGCGTTGCTGCCTGACCCCATCACCGCCCGGGACGAGGTGACTCGCTTCTTTGAGGTCATCAACGCCCTCAATGAGGGGCTGCCGGTTCCAACCACCAGCCGCTCGTTGCACACAGCGGGTGGCCACAGCACCAACGCGAGCATGGTGGGCAGCAACTCGACGTCCGTTGGCGGTGCCTCACTCGGCCTCATTCTCGGTGGCACCTTCCTGGGCGGTCTGACCCTGCTGGGTGCGGGCGTCATGGTGGCCGCCATTGTCGGCCCGATTCTGCTCGCTCCAGATGGAGCGCCGGTGCTGGTCGAGGCCCCAGAAAAACCCGAGGTCGTGCAGACCAAAGAGCCCGAGGCTCCGGTCGAGCCCATCAAGAAGAAAGTCAAGAAGCGGCCGCCGCCCAAAGACACCGTCCGCGAGCCGGTCAAGGTGCCCGATGCACCTCCCCAGAAAATCGTCGTCGTGCGCACGCCCACGCCCGAACCCGTGGTTGTCGTCAAGAAGCCACCGCCGGTCGTCGTGACGCCGCCGCCCGCAGAAGAGCCCATTGGCGAGGGCACAGGATTGCTGACGATCTCGGCTGTACAGTCGGCCGAGGTCTACATCGACGGCAAGTTTGTGCGCAAGATTCCCCTGGTGCGGCGCGAATTCCCAAGCGGCCGCCACGTGGTCACCATTGTCGCGACCGATGGCCGTCGAAAGAGCTTCGATCTGGTGCTCAAGCCCGACCACGAAGAGCGCCGCGTGTGGGACTTCGACCGCGCCGAGTGGAAGAAGTAGCGCAACCAATCGCCGCTATCTGTGCGGCGTCCAGTTGGGATCGAGCAGCTCCATCAAGTTGCTGAGCAACGTGTCCATTGGGGCTGGCTTCGGAATGCGACGGGCGACCACATCTCCGAAGAGCTCGAGCAGAATGTGGTCGGTGCACGCGGTGTGGCTGACGATGATGGGCCGCGGGTCGAGGCGCTCGAGTTCTTCGAGCAGCACCAACCCGCCCAAGTGCTGAACGTCCTGTTGGTAGCGCCGTGCACGAGGTCCGAGCACACGATTGGGGTGGTCACCCAGTGGAATGAACAGGTCCATGATCACCGCCTTCCAGGGGCGGTCATGCAGCAGCTCAACCGCCTCTTCGACGGTGTCGACGACGATGACTTCGGTGTTGAGCGCGTCGGCCAGAATCTCGGCAACGAGCTCGACGTTGTCGACCTCATCGTCAACGAACATCAATCCAGACGGTTCAGGCATCGGGGGTTCTCAATGGCGGCAGCCGCGTCAGGAAGGCCTCGACGCAGCGCTGAATCTCGTCTCGCGTCCGGCGGAATTGGTAGCGCCAGCCACCAATCGGGTCGGCGATCTCGGCCACACCTCCGAAGTTGCCCAACAAGAACAGCTTCTCGCCAATGACCTCGCCATAATGGCTGCGGATGTGGCTGGCGTGGGCGTACTCCATGACCAGCACGAAGTCAGCCCACTCGATGTTGGCCGCGGAAATAGGCGACGCTCGGTGCCCAGCGATATCGACACCGAGCTCGGCACAGACAGCCACCGAGTTCGGGTCGGCATTGTTGCCGTCCAGACCCAAGGTGCTGCCACCTCGGGTGTGGACCACGCGCCCGCGTTGCTCGGCGAGCCAAGGAGCAAGACCCTGGGCCATGGGCGACCGGCAGATGTTGCCGGTACACACCATGAGCAGGCGGTAGGGTCTGGCGCCTTCGCTCACGACAGTCTTAGCGACTGACGGTGATCGAGTTCACACGCAGAGGCTTGCTGGTGCTGCCGCTGCGGCTGCCAAAGCCCTCGATGGCCTTGATGATTTCCATGCCACTGGTGACCTTGCCGAACACCGGGTGGGCCGATGCGGACTGGTTGTCGAACCAATCGAGGAAGGAGTTGTGGTTGGTGTTGATGAAGAACTGGCTGCCACCGCTGTTGGGGCGGCCTGTGTTCGCCATCGACAGCGTGCCGACTTCATTGCTGAACTTGGCGGCTGCGTTGTGCTCGTCTTGAATGGTGCCGTGGGGCGGTCCGCCGGTGCCGGCGCGAGGGGAGTTCGGGTCCTTGCTGTAGGGGCAGCCGAACTGCAGCATGAAGCCGGGGATCACACGGTGGAAGTGCAGTCCGTCGTAAAAGTTGCCCTCGGCGAGGGACAGGAAGTTCTCGGCGGTGATGGGCATGCTGTCCGAGAAGATCTCGACAGTGAAGCTGCCTTCGCTGGTATCGAATGTGGCGGTCGGGTTGGACATTGGGGTTCCTCTTGGAGTGGCCGAGTGCATAACTCAGAGGCCGGCTCGCTGTCGCACCGTTGCCACATCCCACAGCCAGACCGTGCCGTCGCGATGCACGGTGAGCACTTGTTCGGCATTTGGGGACCAGCGCACATCGCGCACTTGGCCCGATGCGAACGTGGCAATGGGTGTGTTTGTCCGTGAGTCCCAGAGCACAATCGCATCGCGGGCGGTGGCGGGTGCATGGGTGGTAAAGAATCGGCCGTCCGGGCTCCACGAGGCGCCCTCTCCGTGCCCAGAGGCGCCGGCGATCGGGGTGGCTGACGCGCCGGGCAGGGTGACCCGACTTGCAGCGACATCGCACCCAGGACCGCACTGCAGCAGCACCTCCGCGCCCCCGGGATGAAAGACCGCGTCCACAGCACTGCCGCAGCATGCCGTGGCGATGGGTTCATGGTGACCATCTGGCGTCGCGGCAACGATGGCTCCTCGCTCGGACACTGCAACGGTGCCCTCACTGGCCAGCGTGACAGCCAACGGGCGCTCGCCGAGCCAGGTCTTCTCCCAGCTGCCTTCCACAAGCGACAGCATCGCGCCGCGCTTGTCGGAGACAATCGGACCGGGCGGTCCCCCGTCACGCCTGGACCACGTGACACCGACGGTCTGCCGGGTCCGTGTCAACAGGCGCGAGCGACCCTCGTCCAGGTTGATTCGGTACAGCCGTGTCGGCAGCGTCATCAGCACGTTCCGGCCATCGGGCGACAGGTCCATGTGCCAGTGGTCATACCAGTCTGTTGTTGGCAGTGGATTTGTGAAGTCCGCTGGGGTCTGAATGCGCTGCAGGACCTCGCGCGAGACCGGGTCGACGCGGAACACACCGGACAGGGAGCGATCTTGATCGAAGGCCGCGATGATCAGCGTGCCGTCCAGTGGATGAAACTGTGCGCCGATAGCCCCATGAGCGACGCTCAGACCCCCATTCAGCTCAGTGAAATCTGGACTCCAGCCGGCCAGTTGTGCGGCGCGAAGAGTCGTCGGGTTTCGCCATGCGGCCATCTGCGTCGTGTCCATGCGCAGCGGGCTGGTTTCGGCGAGGGAGGCGTAGTGAAGTCGCCAGACTCCGTCCTGGTACAAGGCGCGCCACGTATCGGCTGTGCCATCGGCGTAGCGCACGTTCACCAGCTTGTCGTTCGCCCCGTCAACCACCGCTCCCTTCAGCGCCGCGGCGAGCCCGTGGGCCTTGTCGTTGCGGTTGCACATCGAGCCGACCCAATGCGACCACACCAAGCTGCGATTGTCCTCGAGGTGATCTTGGACATCGAGCTCCACCGTTGGCATCAACCGGTGCTCTCCGCCTTGTTGCACGGCGGCGATGAGGTCTGACGCGAAGCGCACGGGCTCGGCACAGCTGGTGCACGTGGTGGTCTCGATTCGGTCGATCACCAGCGCCTCTGCAGACTCCCTCACGACCAGCGACAGCATCGGTTGTCCGGCCAGCACCACCCGGGTGTAGTCGGGTCCGTCGACCACACCGACCGGTCCATCCGACTCGCGCAGTGCTCGTCCGACGCCTCCCTCTTCGCGCAGCGCACGGGCCAGGTGGGCGTACCAGCTGTTGTCTGCCCCTCCGGGCAGCTGGCCGGGAACGAACGTGTTCCTCAGCCAGATGTCATCACCGCTGTCGAGCCCATCGATGACCGCAGCCACGAACTCCACGGCTCGTTGCTCACCCGGAGGTGGCCCGGTCTCTGGGACATAGAGCGGCTCTTCAGCGAGAGCCGCAGACAGCAGGAGTACAAGCACTCCGCTGGCTAACACGGAGCGCTGCGCGCCCTAGCCGCAGGTGCCGTTCACGCCGTAGGTCACGGTGATCAGGGCGGCCGGACCGGGAATCGAGTCGCCGTGGAACTCGATGCAGTTGGTCGCGGTGTCGAGCGTGTAGCCGTTGATCGGGCTGAAGTTGACGGGAACGCCATTGACCTCGACCGTGAATCCGACCGGGAAGCCGACGGGAACATCGGTCAGGCAGAACTCGGTGGACAAGCCTGCCGCGTAATAGGACAGCCACACCAGAACTTCGTCGAAGTCCTGG
Source organism: uncultured Enterobacteriaceae bacterium (assembly GCA_964471355.1). Taxonomy (GTDB): domain Bacteria; phylum Myxococcota_A; class UBA796; order UBA796; genus CAYYHT01. The sequence goes on along the minus strand of CAYYHT010000217.1, from coordinate 4,190 downwards.
TTGCACAGCTCGGTATACAAACCGCCGGTCTGATTGGTGACGTGGGGGTATTCGTAGCTGGGCTCTGCCGTAGCGCCGCCACCGATGCCGAATCCGCAGCCGCTAGGGAAGCCGATGCCGCCGGGGCTGGTCATCTCTTCGCCGGCCATCGCCGAGAAAGAGGTCAGGTCGGGGTCGCCCTTGAGTCCGTCGAGCCAGTTGATGAACACGGTGCGGTCGACGCCGCTCTGGTCCTCTTCGTCACTGACGACGATGATTGCGAGGTGGGCGTCCGAGCGAATCATGCCCAGGTTCTCGTTGTTGATCAGGGGAGCGCGAAGTGCGGCATAGGCGCCGTCTCGTCCCTTTTCGGTGCCCGAACCGCCCGTGTTGAAGGCTGCGTCGACCGCAACGTTGAACTCGGCGATGACTGCAGCGTCGCTGCCGTTGATGGCGGGCGACATGACTCCGCTGCCCTGCAGGCGACCCTGGTGGCCCGGGCTGTCCATGTCCGTTGTGGTGACTCCGAGCTGGTAGTCGAGGCCAAGGGTCGTGAACGTGTTGACGAAGGTGTCGAGGTCGGTGGTCAGACTGTCGATGATGCCGCCCATGGAGCAGCTGTTGTCGAGGACCCACAGCACGTCGACGCCCTCGGGAATCGGCTGCTCGAACAGGTCTTCGGCGCGGGGCGTCTCGCTGCCGTGTCCGGTGACGTCGGGTCCGGTGGTGGCCTCATCCGGGTCGTTGCTGGTGATCTCGATGATGCCTTCGTAGTCGGCGAAGTTGTCCGCCTCGAACACCACGGTGAACGTGAAGCTGTCACCAACAGCCAAGCTCTGAGCGCCGCTTGGACCGTTGTAGGTGAAGCTGCTGATGCCGGGTCCGGTGGGGATGATGTCGTAGATCTCGAGGTCCGCGTCGCCCACATTTGAGACGGTGACGGTCTGCGGGTCCGTCGGGCAGTCTGGCAGGTGGTAGCCGAAGCCCAGGTTCATGGGCTCGACCTTGATGTCGGGCTGGGGGCCGTCGGCGACGATGTTGTCGTCGGTGTCGAGGGGGTCATCGGGTGGCCAGCCGCCGCCGCCAAGGTCATTCTCTGAGAAGCAGCCCGTGGCGACGACGAGCATCGCTGCGGGCAAGACGAGGAAGAGGGAGCGGCAGGTCACGATGGCCTCCAAACGGGTCGGTGGGAATCCGTGCGCATGCTGTGTAGCACGCGCTGGACCCGACCGCCGACCGCAGGACGGGGTGCAGGGTGCCCACCAAACCAGCAATTTTCGTGCCCAGAAGACCGACGACCGCGTCAGTTTCTGGGTCCCCGCGGATCGGCCTGGGACCCGGATCAAGATGGTGTATCTGGCTGACATATGTCAGCAAGCGGATCGAAATGTCGCAGTACGGCGACCCACATGGGGCGCGCGTACAGCCTTTTTACATCGATCAGGGCACAACGGCGTTGGTGTCGAGTCCCACTCCATTCCGCTCCGAGGGATACAGGTCGAGTCATGAGCTCCGACGCCGTCAGTTCCAGCATTCGCCAGCAGATGATCATTGGACTGGGCGTGACGGTGCTGTGCGGCCTGATCGCGATTGCACTGGTGCTCGCTGCCTTTTCGGAGCCGTTGCTCGCACGCCTGAACGGCGAAGTCGACCTGATGGGCAACGCCATCTACCAGCCACCCTTTGAGGTCGATGGAGCGGTGATCGACGGCATCGATTTTTCGCGTGTGCACGGCGAGCTCCTTCCGAACTGGATGATCGCTCAGTCGAGGGCATCGAAGGGCGGCAGCCGGCCCACGGCCGATGGACAACTCGAGGCCCTTGTGGCCGAAGCCGGCCGCGACGAGAACCTGGCCGTACTGCTGAACGATCTGGCTGCTCTCGTCCGCGAGGACCCATGGGAGAACGCCGAGGCCATCGAGCACAAGGTCTGGTCCTGGAACGTCTACATGGAGCGCATCGGTGCGCCTTTCTGGATCGATGGCACGGTCATGTCGCAGTCGGGCCAGGCCAGCTTTTATACCAAGAGCTACGCGGTCCATAGCGACATGAAGGTGACCGTCGCGGGTCGCCCTTACCGCCAGCGCATCATTCGCCGGATTGACCGCACCAACGTGGTCGAGATGTACCACGGCAAAGCCACCACGGTCGAAGAGGGGGCCTTTGTGCTGGTCGACCGGCTGGCAGAGTTCGCCGTCAACGAGGTGTGGCCCCTGCTCGCAGCGGACGCCTCGGATCCCTTCGCAGCGGCGGTGCGAACCGAGGTCTTGGCTGCGCTGCCCGCCGAACATGGACAGCTGCTTGCCCAGACTGCTCCGGTTCGCGCACGCTTGAACGGGGCTGTGACGGGGATTCGGGGACGTCGCAAGTGCTCGCGATTCGTCATCTCGAGCCTGCCCTGGTCCGGACTCGACCCCGGTGAGCACAGCCGCATCCAGCAGTACGCCGAGCGAAGCCGTGGCGAGCGCTGCCCCGAGGTGACGATGGACGAGGCAGCGGGCCTCATCGAGAGCAGCAACGCGCTGGCCGCCAACCGCCGAATTGAACCCGCACTCGAGGCCCTGGTGGCGCTGTTGGCGCGCGGGACGGCAGTGCACGAGGCCAGGCATGTGGCCGACGTCGATGCGGTCGGCCAAGAACAGGTCCTGCCATGTGCCGAATGCGATGCGGAACTGCCATGGCGCGACGCACGCGCTGAGCTGTCGGCCTACTTGGCTAGCTTCGCGGACCCGGAGACGGGTGTGGTGTCTCTGTTCCAGGCCTGCGGCGCCATGGAAGGGGGAGGAGGGCATGGAGCGGCCATGGAGTTCGCGTCGATCGAGCTCGGTGACGACGTCTGTGCAAAGGGACCGCCGGCCGACCTCAATCAACGAGCCGCGGCTCTTGAACAGCGCTGGCTTGGACGCAGCGAGCCCGTCGATCTGACCGAAGCCTTCCCCGCGACCCTAGCGTTGACCACAGCCTCGCCGTAGCGACCAGGTCGAGCGGCTGATCAGCCTGCGTCGACGCGATCGACGATGCCGACCACCACGCTGCGCACGGGCGTGTGCTTGGGAGCCCCCAGCAACTGCCGCGCGGAGTTGCCCTCGTCTTCGACCAGCACCCGCTGTCCGACCCCGGCACCGACGACGTCGACGGCCACCACATAGGCATTGCCGTCAAAGCTGCCATCGGGATTGGTGTAGCGAACAATGAGCTGTTTGCGGCCTTGGTACCACTCATGCTGCACAGTGCTGACCACGGTCCCACAGACCTTTCCGATGCGCATCAGGCGTCCTCATCGTAGGAGTGCTGGCTGACAATGCCGACGATGGCGGCGTCGACCGGTACCACGCGCGGATGGTGCAACAGGGCACCTTCGCGGGAACTCTCATAGGTCACCAGATCATCGGGGCCGGCCTGGGCAGACCCATCCGTGGCCACGATCGGGTCGCCGCCCGCGGACAGGTCGGCGTTCAGGGGCTTGATGATCAGCATCTTGAGCCCATCCATTCCCTCTGCCTTGGTGGTCGCAACCAGCGTTCCGATGACTCGGGCGAGCTTCATGCATTCCTCCACATGGGGAGCTGGGGCAAGTTCGAGTTCATCCGCGCCACTCCTTGAAGAAGTGGGTGCCGCCGCTGAAGGCCTGCACCACTTCGATGTCCGCGTTGCGAATGATGCGCGTCTTGAACTGGTCGCTGACTCCGTCCGCCGCGGCTTCTGCAGCAAGCTCGAGCCCGGCAGCCACGTCGTAGTTCTGACCCCACAGCAGCGAAAAGGCTCGCCCGCCCAGTCCGTCGGCGACCCGCAGCTGAATGAGCTGCACCATGGCTCCCTTTAACGCCGCATCGATGCTTCGAAGCAACGTGGGCGCGGTGCCGTTCTGGATGACACCCAGGGTGTCGCCCTCCCATTTCTTGGACCAGCGCACCTTGCCGTCCAGGACCGCTGGAACCAAGCGTTCCTCGGCATAGGGCAGCATCACTGTGTCCACGAAGTCTTCGCCCGACGCGACCGTGGCGCGACGCATGGCACAGACGACGGAAGCACCGCTATCCGTTGGGACGGGCACCGTGTCGTAGCGGAACTTCTGGAGCGCGACCGCCTTGCACGCATTGTCGTCGCGCTCTGTGACAAGTTCCGGCCGGAGGCCCGCGATGTGGTTCTGCATGCCCAACTCCGATGACCATGCCGGGTCCGTTTCGATCCTCCGCATTCTTGCGGTCACG
>CAYYHT010000216.1:0-10259 GCA_964471355.1 uncultured Enterobacteriaceae bacterium | reverse complement strand
CGATGCACCCACCGCCGCCTCAGCTCCCCGCTGAGGCCCTTTCTTGATCCGCCGCAGGTCGCATGCCGCGTCGGGCAAGAAGCTGCGCCGCCGCGGACTTTTGGGCACTCTCCACAATGATGCCGCACGCTTCCCCATCGAGGCCGTAGCGCTGACCACCAGCGGCTAATGCCGTGAGGTAATCCGCTTTTCTTGTGTGTACGCGAAGGGCATCCCTCAACTCATGCCCCGAAACACCGGGTATTGTCCCTCGGAGTCCCTTGTGGATGCCGATGGCAAGAGGCTTTAACGGCGGAGCGAACAAGTCGGGCCACACCTGATGAATCTGAGCAAGGACCAGCTTTGCCCTTGCACGGCGGCGCGTTTTTGTATCAGGCATGACCATCCCCAACCTCCTTCAAGGCATTTGGCCGTATGACCGTCAGACGGTTTGACGATCGTACCATATACCGTTAGACGGTTCGACGGTAAGACCGACGAACACTCTGTGTAACCCCCGTATGCGGCTCACATTGGGAGAATTCAAATGGTTCAAATCATCGCGGTTGCTGGACAGAAGGGCGGGGCAGGCAAGACCACGATCGCCACCAATCTCGCAACCGCATGGGCTGCCACCGGTCGAAGAGTTCTTCTAGTCGACGCAGACCCCCAGGGCTCCGCTCGCATATGGGCCGACATTGCTGCCGAGTTGGAGCGAGATGTTGTTGTTCCTGTGCTCGCAACGGGAGGTCCATCAATGGCTGACAACATTCGGGCGGTCGCTGAGTCCACGGACGTGCTCATCATCGACACCCCACCTCGGCTGGCCATCGAATCACGAACCGCCATGATGCTCGCACACCTCGTCCTCGTTCCCGTTTCGCCCGGCGCACAAGACGTGTGGGCACTAGGTCAAACCGCCGACACTTTGGCAGAGGTGCAAACGGTGCGCCCTGAACTCGTCGCTCGTGTGGTCCTCAACCGCCTCGACCGACGCACTGCCTTTGCCTCATCGCTTGGTGAAGACGCAAACACATCTGGCATCAAGATCCTCACGGCGGCACTGGGAAACCGCATCGGTTACGCCGAAGCATTTTCGGACGGGTCGGGGGCCGTTGTTGCGGCTCCAGCTTCGCCCGCTGCCGTTGAGGTGCGTGCGCTGCTTGCCGAAGTCGATGGACTCTTGCCATGAGCACACGGAAGCGAGCTGGCGGTGTCCGCAGAACCGGTGGAATTCCTCAACCAACCGACAGCGCGAAAGCCGCAGCGATTATGAGCGCGGCAGCTCCTGGTGAGCCAAAAGAGAGCAAGGCACGCCAGAACAACTCACGCTGGGACGAGCGTACGCAACGGGTCACCTTTTACGTTCCGCGTCAGCTCATCACTCGCTTACGTGAAGCCACAAGCACAAATCCGCACAGTGCAGACGGCCGTCCTACTCGCTCACAGGTTCTTGTTGCCGCACTAGAGCAATATTTAGATGGCATGGAGGAGCGCTGACCTCGTGCCCTTCAGGCAATGGGTTTCAACTTTCGGTCCAGCGCATCATGGAGTTCTTGAAACGTCAGCACGTTGATGTGGATGCTGTTCACCACGACCTTATTGCGACGAAACTCAAACCGACGCCGCTCACGTGGCTCCATATTCACGCCGTGTCCAATCACAAGCAGCCCGTGAAACCTTGGTGTCGTGGTACCAAACTTCTGCTCCATGTCTCCGTCGCTGGTACCATCAAGCTTGCTAAGCCAATCCACCACTTGGCTGTACCCGTGCTCAAAGCGTGACGCCCATTCTGGAACCGTACGACCCGCCGCATGAAAAATGCTGTCCGCCTTGCCGTCCTCAAACTCAATGAGACAAAAAACATTGTCGTCGACACTGCCGGCCACCAGATCGCATCTGTAGTCTCCGAACAGATCAAATTCATGCGCGTACCTGTTCGGGGTGCTCACCGGAAATAACACCGACACAAAGGCCGAAAGATGCACGCGGTCCTTGAAGAACGGCAAGATGTCATCCCGTTCTTTGAGAACAGGTTTCTCGTTGAGGAGACTCCCTAATTCGTCTAGCTCTTTCCGGCATTTAACTGGATCGAACTCAACTGCCTTCAATTCCTTCACCGTTCACCCCTTGCGCGCACACACAACCTGGCTTTCACCAGCCGTAGAGCACACGGGCACGTGTATTGGGAACCACATCAAGGATGCGTAGCGCATTGGGTTCTGGGCGGTCGAACACCAGCCAAAATCCGTGAGCGCGCACACGATAGGCATTCATCGAAGCGACCTCGACGGCACCGGTAACATTGCCGTCATCAAGGCGCTCGATTAGATCATTCACCGCCCGTTGATCATCCGGTGGCATTGAACCTGTCGCAATCTCTGCGCCTGGAGTGATTTGAACAAAGCTCATGTTGACCTTCCGTGAGCATACGAACTGGAACTGGATACGAACAGCCCCAACTGCTTGGTCCACGCGGCCGAGCCGTGCTCGAGCGCGTGGTGTTCCTTGCAAAGCCAGTCCACGACGAGGTGAGAATCCTCCTGATCATAGTGCAGATGATGCGCTTCCACATTGGGCGATCGGCACACGCGACACGGTGAAGGCAGCAGCGCGCCCTCGTGTACGAGCGCACGCGTAGCCATCCTAACTCTTTGTTTCTGCGGATCGGTTCTAGGGCGATTTTCTTTTCGCGCGCGGGTGTTGGTGCAGGCTTTACATGCGGCACGTAAGCCCGAGCGCACGTTGTGCCCTCGTCGATGAAAAGCATCGACGGACTTTTCCGCTTTGCAAACACTGCAAACTTTTGTGCGTGTCATGCACCCGCCGCTCTTGGTAGCCGATCCGCATAGAGGACTTGGTTGAGGTTTGATTCTCCACCTGTTCGCAGCGCGTCCATGAGGTCTGTGAACGTGACGCCTTCGGGCAACGCATCTGTGGGTGGCTCACAGGCCGGCGTTTGCGGCGCCCTTGTTCTCGTGACCACGTTTGTTGCTTCAAGCGCGGCCACTTCTACAGCCCAGTGTCGCTTGGCTTCGATTCTAGCGTAGCTCAGGCAATGGGCACGTACGCCGCGCATGTCTAACCGGAATTTCTTTCCAAGCCAGGGGACGCACAACGCGGCATCGACCATTTCGGGTGCGCTCGGCCGTCCCATTAAGCCATCGAAAACAGGAATGGCGACTTTCACGCACTCGGCCACATCTTCGAGGTCTTCGTTTGAAAGCGTAAGCGAATTTCCCCCTCCCGAAATGACGATCTCAGTTTGGATAGGTTTGGATTTGGAGTTACCGATAGGGCTTGGAGCAGAGGGGTGGGGTTCTTGTTGGTTACTTGTCTGTTTGGCGGACATCTGGGTGTCCGGGGGGGCGGACATCTGGGTGTCCGGGGGGGCGGACATCTGGGTGTCCGGGGTCTGCTCCCCCCACTTAGCGGGCAGCTCTGGGAGCGGGACCGGCGCGGGGGCCGCGCTTAGGGGGAGCTGCTCGGGCTCGGACGCGAAGATGTCGAGCTCGGCCTGGCGCAGCGCGCGCAGCCCATCGGCCGGGTCCTCGGCGCGTTCCTGGCGCTTCTGCATGAGGCCCAAAAAGCGCTCCTCATCCACTCCGAAGCTAAAGTTGAGCCAGTATTCGTTGGGGCAGCCGGTGCGCTCACGGTAGAGGGCGATGGCTCCCATGCGCTCTAACCCACGTAGCGCCCGCCGTACTTGGCGTTCGCTGTAGCCGCCGATGCAGGCCAGGGTTTTGACGCCGGGGCGCGCATAGGGCTTCTCAGGCCCTCCTGCGTGCAGCGCCAAAGCCTGCCAGGTGGCACGCTCGGCCGGCTTGAGCAGCGCGGACATGATGATGTTGGCGGGGACGATGGCGAACGGAACGTGTGCGGGGGCTCCCATGTGGGACCTCAAACGACGGACAAAGGGTTGCCGTTTGGGGCCCGCCGATGCACCATGCACGTGGGCGGAATCTCAAACGACACGCCCATGTGCCTCGCCGACGTCGAAATCTAGCGAGACATCCCTAAAACGGGTCGCCTGGGTTTAATCCCGAGCGGCCCGTTTGCCTTTGGAGCGAAGCGATCTCCGAACTCCAAAGGCGGACGCGGGCGAAGAATCACCCCTGCCGCGATTTCTTGCAAGCCGATCTGGCGATTCAGTGGGGCGGCGGGTCGCCCTGCGGCGTGCCGTTGCTGCTCGGAGCAGACGCGGGAGCGTCGCGCGGCTGAAGTTGCTGCGCGAGCGCGAGCACGGTTTGGCCGATACGCAGCACATCGGCGTGCATGGCCGTCAACGCCTCTTTGAGCTGACCCACTTCGGCGCGTAACGCGGTCACTTCTTGCTCATCACCAATGCCTGGTTCTGCGGCAACGCCACCGCCACCAAGCGCCCCCAACACATCCTCGAGGTTTGCATCGGGGTTTTGTTGGAGTGCTTGCATGGCGGCGCCAAGCAATGGGTTGGGCGCCGCAACTGGCGCCGCTTGCGGGATTTGTTGCTGGTTCTGCTCCAGCGCGACCGTGAGGCCCGCCATCGCATTCACGAGCGCGTCCACGTCGGACATCAGTTAGGCCGATCTGCGGGTGCCGACGACGTAGAGCCACTGGCCGACTTGGAGCGGTTGAGCGTGTTCATGACGAGCTGGAGCATCATGAGCTGACTCATGTCGACGTTAACCGCGCCGCCAGGTCCCACGCGACCGACGGGCATGCTCGACATATTTTGCATGAGCATCATCAACATGAGCGGGTTACCGGACAGTCCGCCGCTACCGCCGCTTTGCGTGAGCAGCAAAAGCATCATGGGGTCGAGGCCGCCACCTTGTGCCGGTAACGGGCGCAGGGTTCCCGCACCCTGTTGCGCAGCTTTGAGCCGAGCAATCTCAGACTTCCAACGCAACTTGTCCTTGGTGTGCTCGCGCTGAAGATTTGAAAGCTTTGTTTCAAGCTCTTTTCGCATGCGCTCCATGTCGGCGTGCGTGGCCATCTTCTCGTTAAACTTGAGATTGCCCGAGCGCCCATCGGGTGTTGACACGGTCGTGTTGTCCACGCCGTTACCAGGCGTTAGTTCCACCTGGGAGCCGGTGACACTTTCGATCACGCCCTCCACCATGTTGCCAAGCGTGGCCTCGGCGAAGTTCATGGCATCGCCAGGGGTGGGGATGGTACCGATTCCGATATTCAAAGGCATAGAGACTCCTTGCTCAAACGAGCGTGGTGCCGTCACTCATCGGCAACGGTTGGGTTTGGGGTTGAGCTGCGGGAGGACCAAGCAACTCCGACAAGGGATGAGCAACAGCGCCAGCAGCGGACGCCGCACCACCGGCCACGCCGGCAATCTTGCCCGCCATCGCAACGGGTGCGCCGAACTCAGGGAAGCCAACAAGGCTTGTAATAGCGCCACCCACCTGAGCAACGGCACCGCCTGCTTGCAGCACGGGTCCGGTCACTTGTGCCACGCTGCCGGCGAGACCAAGCGCGGCTTGCGCTGTTTGTGCGACGCCGGCCAATGAGTTTTGTTGTTGTCCCGCTCCCGCTGCACCACCCGGCGCCAGAATGAAATCCAACGGGTGGCCACTTGGCGCCGGCGCCGGCGTGAACGATGACGACGACACGCTGCCCACGGGAACCTGCACATCAATATCCGCTTGCGGGAGTCCATGACCCTGCACGTTGATGCGGCCCGCGCCGGGCGCAATGATCACATTGACGCGATCGCCTTGCTTGATTGCCTCGGTGGGTCCGCCTGGAGCTGTCACGGGTTGGCCCAGCGAAAAGGCTTGTTCGGGAATGAGCGCGAGCGGGTCGACGCTGTACACGTCGTCAATGGGGCCGGTCACGTCCTCAACCCATTGCGTGCGCAAGTGCAAGTGGGGGCCGGTCACTTGGCCCGTTGCACCTGAAGTGCCGATGACGTCGCCACGGCGCACGCGCTGCCCTTCGGCAACTTGCACTTCGGAAAGATGCGCGAACGTGACGCGCCAACGGTCGTCGTCAAAAAACGAACCATCGGGACGTGGGATTTCACCGACGACGTAACGGCCGGCGCGCTCGCCGAAACCCACCTCAACAATTTCCATTTGTTCCGGTGCGCGAATGGGCGTGCCCGTGGGCACCGCCACGTCGATGCCCTCGTGCGTGCGGCTACCGCCGTCACGTGGTGCACCAAAGCGTGACGACACGCGCCCCTGCACGGGTGGCAGCCATGCCGCTTTGCTGGCCTGCACGCGGCGCCCTTGCACGAGCGGATCGCCGAGCGGGTCCTTGCTGCGGTATTCGTTGTCGGCAATGGCAGCGTCGTACCAGCGCGTCCATTCGTCGCGCGTGACGCCAAAGTGAATCACGGCCGCCGAAAGTAGCTCGTGTATTTCGCGGCCGAGCTCAAGCTGGTCCGCGTGCGCATCGCGGCGCGTGTCGCGCTCATCGGGTGGCTCGAAAATGTCGGACGGGTCTGAATGGCGACCGACGCCGCGCGCATGTTCGATGAAACCGCGCAAAATCCAACCGAGGTCACGTGGCTTATGGTCGATTTCGCGCTTGGTGACTTGGCGAACGGAGGTGGATTTTCTCGCACTCGAAGGCTTGGCTCCCGCGCCACCGAATTTGCGCTCCCACATCGCCACGTCGGTCTGCTTGATGAAGCGGCGCATACCGTTGTCGAGCACGAGCATGGGTTTGCCACGCTTGTCGTGCGTAATGCCTACGGGTTTGCCGTCCTTCAGGTTGCGTTTCGCCATCCGAGATCCTCACACCAAACGAAGGATCCGAAAGGGAGCCCCGCCAGAGTGCAAGCCTCCCCCATTTGGTTTCATTCCCATTACCCCTAGTTTTTATCGTAGGATCCCTAGTTTCTATGGTAGGAATAGAGAGAAATTCTTGCGAAGGGTACGTCTTGACCATAGAGAAGCTCTGCTTGTTCGCGGTAGTTGTCGCAACAATCGCTGGCTGCGCTGGCGACGAAGCTGATGGGGCACCGTGGTTGCGGTCCAACATAGAAGACCCTTACGTTCTTGCCGACCTCAGCTTTGTCTCTTCCTGCCCTGCGTCAACTATCGGCCTAAGCGAAGCTCACGATGACGAATTTCGTGTTTATGCGGTCGATGTACTGAGAACAAAGGTCTCGACTGCATCAGTCCACGATATTCCAGAACGGTTTTTTGCTATCGGCGCCTACGATAGCGATGAGCCTGTCATGCAACGCGCTGAGTTTGGCGTGACCTTCTCCGCATCCAGAATGTTCAGTGTCGACGACACCGCCCTCGCGAGCGCCGACATCATGAGCCTCATCAACGATTGTCAGGTTGACACGCAGACGTCGTCGTACGTCATCAACACGGGCCCGGTACATACGAGGCTCATTCGTAAGGGCTCAGAATACTGCAACTCTTTCAACCTCACAGATTGCTGGAGTGCAGATGAGGTCTACGCGTTTCTCGACGAGGAGCCTTATCAGGGAGAACCAAATGCCGATTTCTTCTAGTTCTTCTAGTTCTTCTAGTTCTTCTAGTTCTTCTAGAGCTTTTGCTTTTGCAACCGCTGCGACATTTTTAGCGTCAGCATCAATTGCGGCACCTGAGTCTTCGCCAGAAGCGATTCGTGACTGTCTGCAACAAATATCGACGTACCTCGAAGACGGAAAAGTGGTACCGGATCAATTGTTGAGCTGCGTGGCGCATCCATCGCTGTCGTCGTCGATTTCTCCAGCGCAACGCGCCGCACACCGCATTGACCAACGAGGCACAGAGGCAGTCGCAAAACCTGTACGGCCCACACCGCCGACGCAGCCAGACGATCGGGACGCCCCAAAATATGATGCTCCGCCGCCGAAACACCCGTCTACTGAGGCGCTGTCAGACAGCCGGCTCGCCATGCTGACATTTTTGGCAGCAGAAAATGAGCAGCAATCACTGCTCCACTACGTCGCTGTTGAGTATCTGGGCGATGTTCCTTCACCGTTCGGTATCTGCACTATTGTGGAGGTAGAAAGTGGCCACACTTACGACGTTGACGTCTTCGATCACTCAGCCGGAGGACTTCCGTCAAGCTGCGTCGATGCGGGGCTGCTTTGCATTCCCGGACGCGCTTACGTTGCTGTTGTCAACGCGACCGCCGGAAGTAACCAACAAGTCTTCGGTGACCTGGCAATGATTGACCACCGATTCCCACCACAAAGCACAGAGGCACAACAATGAGTATTGGCCTTGCTGTTGCCGCCGCCGCCTTGGCTGCCTCACAAACCGTCTACTGGATGCCGTGGACTCCCCCGTCACGAACTGAATTTCGTATCGATACGACGCTCCCAACAGGAGCCGCTGACTGGTCTGCCCCCGACGCCCGCTGGACAGGCGGCGAATATCGCCGGTGGGTCGACCGAGCGTGCATTGCCTGGAATCGACAAGGGGTAAGCTCAAAGACTTGTCGAGCATACGGAAACGCCGCAGTCGGCCCCGCCTACTGGACATTTAACCTCGTAGACGAAGCGCACATGCGGTCCCACTTCTCGACAGGAAGCCTCGGTGCGGCTTTGTGCTGGGGAAACCCCGCCACTGAATGTGATTTCTTTGTTTCAACTGGAGTCGGGTTTGGCACATATTCGACGACAAGCGGCAGTGCGCGCATTAGATACGACATCGGTGGTGCCACTGGCAGTATGCGGCCCGGCGCCCCAAACAGGGCGGATCTCTACACGACCACGCTTCACGAAATCGGGCACAACCTAGGCCTTGCACACCCCGGCGAGGGAGCACCTCCAAATCACGACCCGTTTGGGCCAATCATTTGCGATCCCTCTATTCGCGATTGCCCCGTCATGACCCAGACAAGCTCGTCATCCTCTATCGCGGCTCGGGTTTCATACTGGCCCAATCTCTTCGACGCTGAATCATTCAGATCGCGCTGGGGCTCGTCGAACTCCGTCCAAGTTTCTACGTGGGCGGTCGACTCTCTAGGGAACGTCATTCAAGACCTACCGTGGACAGGATTGGGTGTCACGAGCAAGGTGCCTCCGAGGATTGGCTGCCGCCCCGGAGGAGGCTCTGGAACCGCTAGTTGCCTGATGACAACAAACAGCGGGCCAGGATCCTCCCCTCGATTCCGTACACTCAACGTCACAGGAGGCGCCGTAACGTTGGGGACCACGCGCTCAAGCTCTCTCTGGTCCGAGGGACCAGTTGATGTCGCTTTTGGTGAAAGCGACCGGTTCATGGCAGTGGGTAAGCGCGCCGCCGATCGATCCAACCAAGGACAGGTCGTCATTTACTCGGGAAGTGTTTCCGGCGGAGCAATCACTCGGGTCGTCGCTGGAACTGGGGGCATACCATCTGCCCTAAACACGCACACTGAACCTCGCATCGCATACAGCGAAACGCGCAACATGTTCGTCGCAACACACCCAGACACGGCAGGATTCATCAGAGTCAGCACCTGGGACCTCAACGCCAATTTCTTGGCACAGTTCAATCCGTTCACGAGCGGAACACCCGAAATGAGTCTCTGGCCCGTTGATATTGCCTGCGACAACCATCGAGTCAGCACGAGTTATGTGTGTCGCCTGTACTTCAATAATCATTCTGAGGAGTCTTTCTCACAAGCATCATTCGTAAAGACTGGTCTTTTGTGGCTACTCAACTCATCAGGAGGAATGTTCTGGTTTGGCGGCACCTACACCAGCCATCTTGCGCCAATGGTGTCCGACGCAACAACCTATGGGCGCAACGCCTCACTCTTCACAACAGATGCCTATTTTGTGACGACCGACAGATTCGTATCCAACTCTTCCTCATTTGAGGCGCGGATGTTCATGGACACGGACGGCGCGATGGATCCAGCCAATATCGACAACGGAACATTTGACACACCTAGCGGCTGGTCAAACGTAACGAGCTGGGACTGGAACGAAACAATTCAACGCTTTGTTGTTGTTCGTCTTGCAGACGGGTTCTGAGGGGACTCGCCGAGTTCTCCAGGTGTTCCTTCTCGCAATCATCGCTACCTGTTGTGGCGCGTGCGCCATTCCTCTTGAATGCATTACTCCACCTGACCCGCCCGACGAGAATTTGTAGAAATCAAGCGAACCTTCCAAAGGTTTGCGGCACCGACGGTGTTGAGTACAGCAACATCTGCGCTTTCATTAACGGTGCACCTCTCGGTACATGCGCTTCCGTGCCACTCTTTTGCGCCGATGACTCCTAGAACCCGCCCGCCTGCAATTCGCAAATTCAGTCCGGTAAGGTTCATTATGACAACCGAGACACAATTTCGGCTCGGTGACGTCGTCAAATGCTCGATCG
>CAYYHT010000215.1:0-10272 GCA_964471355.1 uncultured Enterobacteriaceae bacterium | reverse complement strand
CCATGCCGCCCATGCCGCCCATGCCGCCCATGCCGCCCATGCCGCCCATTCCGCCGCCGCCGCCGGCAGGCATCTCGGGAGCCTTTTCGGGGATCTCGGCGACCATGGCTTCGGTGGTCAGCAGCAGGCCGCTGACCGAAGCCGCGTTCTGCAGTGCAGAGCGAGTGACCTTGGTCGGGTCGATGACACCCTGGCTGACCAGGTCGCCGTACTCACCGCTGCGAGCGTTGTAGCCAAAGCCCTTGTCACCAGCGAGCACCTTGTCGATCACGACCGCGGGCTCCATGCCAGCGTTGTGAACGATCATGCGCAGGGGCTCCTGCACGGCGCGACGGATGATCTGAACGCCGAAGCGCTCGGCATCGGACACTTCGAGGGTGTCGAGCACCTTGCCGGCGCGCAACAGTGCCACACCACCGCCGGGGAGGATTCCCTCTTCGACAGCGGCGCGGGTCGCGTTGAGTGCGTCCTCGACGCGGGCCTTCTTTTCTTTCATCTCGACTTCGGTCGCAGCGCCAACCTTGAGGATGGCCACGCCACCGGACAGCTTGGCCTTGCGCTCTTCGAGCTTCTCGCGGTCGTAGTCGCTGGTGGTCTCGCCGATCTGGTTCTCAAGCTGCTTGATGCGGGCGCTGATGTCTTCTTCGGAGCCAGCACCATCGATGATGGTGGTGTTCTCTTTGGTGATGACGACGCGCTCGGCAGTGCCGAGGTCTTCGAGCTGAACGTTCTCGAGCTTGATGCCGAGCTCTTCGGCGATCATCTTGCCGCCGGTCAGGATGGCGAGGTCTTCGAGCATGCGCTTGCGGCGGTCGCCGAAGCCCGGAGCCTTGACCGCGGCACACTGGATGGTGTTGCGCAGCTTGTTGACGACGAGTGCGGCCAGGGCCTCACCCTCGACATCTTCGGCCAGGACCACGATGGGACGACCGGCCTGAACGACCTTTTCGAGGAGCTTCATGAACTCGCGAATGGTGCTGATTTTCTTTTCGTGGATGAGGATGTAGGGCTTGTCGAGCACCACTTCCATGCGGTCGCCATCGGTGACGAAGTACGGAGAGAGGAAGCCGCGGTCGAACTGCATGCCCTCGACCGTCTCGAGCAGGGTGTCGAGACCCTTGTTCTCTTCGATGGTGATGACGCCGCCACGACCAACCTTGCCCATGGCTTCGGCGATCTTGTTGCCAATCTCGCGGTCGCCATTGGCGGAGATGGAGCCGACCTGTGCGATTTCTTCGTCGTTCTCGACGTCGCGGGACAGGTTGTGCAGCTCGGCAGTGATGGCGGTCACGGCCTTGTCGATGCCTCGCTTGAGGTCCATCGGGCTGTGGCCGGCCGCGACGAGCTTGCTGCCCTCGCGGAAGATGGCCTGGGCCAGCACCGTGGCGGTGGTGGTGCCGTCGCCGGCGACGTCAGAGGTCTTGGAAGCGACTTCCTTGACCATCTGGGCGCCCATGTTCTCGAACTTGTCGTCGAGCTCGATTTCCTTGGCGACGGTCACGCCGTCTTTGGTCACGACAGGCGCGCCCCAGGATTTCTCGATGACGACGTTGCGACCGCGCGGCCCGAGGGTGACGCGAACCGCATTGGCGAGAGTGTCGATGCCGCTCAGAATCTTGTTCTTTGCAGCAGTGTCGAAGATGATTTCTTTGGCAGCCATGGGGGCCTCCTAGTTCTCGATAATTCCGAAGATTTCCGACTCGCGGAGGACCAAGCGGTCCTCGCCGTCGACTTTGATCTGGGTGCCGGCGTATTTGCCGAATGCAACAACATCGCCAACGTTTACTGCGAGGGGCAGCAAAGCGCCGTCCTCGCCGAGGCGACCTGTGCCGATTGCCAAAACCTCGCCTTCAGAAGGCTTCTCGTGGGCCGATTCAGGAATGAAGAGCCCGCCTGCCGTCTTGGAGGCGGAGTCGAGGCGTTTAATGAGGATCCGGTCGAACAGGGGACGTACCTGCATGACAACTCCTTTCAAAGTAGCGATGACGCTGTGATACCGTTTTTGTTTAGGAACAGGAGAGTTCAACCCACTGGCCGCGCTCGTGGCCCTGTTCAGAAGGAGGGCACAGGTAGCCACCTGTGTCCTTGTGTCAAGAGAGGAACTGCTTGAAGCGCACCCTGAAGACGCAAGACAACCTGTTCGACTACTTCCACGAGCACGTCGGAGACGCCCGTCAAATTACTGGCGTCGAGATCGAAGATCAGACGGCGCTGTATTTGGCGACCCTTCTTACCGAGCGAGCGCGCGCCGACGCGAACGTTCCGACGCACTACACGTTGGCTGAACTCCACGGCGCCGCAGCCAACGCTCCGCCTGCAAAACAAGCCCGGACGTACCGAGAACTCGGGGACACCGCCCTGTACGCCCTTGGCTACTTCGACGAGAGCCTCGAGCGACGCATCGTAAGCGCAGACTACTACCGAGACATGGGATCAGCAGCCTATTGGCGGGCAGATCAGGTGTTCAAGCGCTGGTTTTCAGACGCCTTCGGTCCCGTGTTCCACGAGCTGGCAAACGGATTTGAAGACTGCGTCCGCGTCGTGACCACGGTTCGCGACGCACATTTAGGTGCGACCCCAGAAGACGTGATGTCCCTGTACGCGCGCTGGGAACGCAATCCATCTGAGGAGCTCGCAGCGCGACTTCGAGTCGCCGGGGTCATCCTGCCAAATGGCGGACTCTCCGAAGCTTGATCGGGAACCTTCTGCGCTGGGGCTTGACTGCAAGTTCCGTACCGCTTAAACGGCCCCGTTCAAAACCCACGAGGGAGACCGCCGGATGGCCCGCATCACCGTGGAAGACTGCCTAGAAGTCGTTCCAAACCGCTTTTCTCTTGTTCTGGTCGCCGCCGAGCGCACCAAGCAGCTCCTGCAGGGGGCCCACCCCCGCATCAACGAGACCGACAATAAAGAAGTCGTGACCGCGCTGCGCGAGATTGCCGCCAACCACTTCAGCATCGACGAGAGCGAAGTGCTCGCCATCGACACGTGGAAGCCCTGGCACCGCCGCAACACCGAAGTCGACGAGTCTGGCATCGACGACGAACTCCCTCCGGAGGCCTAAGACATGGGCAAGATCGAAATCGACGGAATGGACACGCGTGTCATCGAATTCCACCGCCGCAATCGCCACATCACCGGCGAAGAGATCGACGCCCACAGGGCGCAGGTCGTCGACGACGCTGCCGAAGGCGAAGACAGCGAGACTGTCTTCAGCTCCTCGTACAACGACCGTCACTACGCCGAAGGCGCGGGAACTGACGCCGACGCGTGATTCTCCTACTCTTGGGCATTGCTACGGCCGAGCCGGACGCTACTGAAGCGACCGGGCCGGCCGTTGTTACTGAGGCCCCATCTGTGGCGGCTCCCACCCCTGCCCTGCCGCCGAACCCGGACGTCGAAGCCAGCCTGGGACTGCCCCTGATTGACGGCATCTTTGACCTCGATCAGGTGTTTGCTGGCGTCATCCCCATTGTGGGCTCGTTGAGTAGCTGCTTCCCAATGGGCCGCGACTGGGAAGGCGAGGTCCTCGTGCGCGCGGTCGTGACGCCAAGCGGCGCCGTTGGCTCGAGCCAAGTCGCGACAACCACACTCTCGACCCCTGGCGTCGAGCGGTGTCTCGCCGACCACGTCGCCAAGGCTTCGTTCCCCGCAGACCAAACCCGTGGCGACGTTACCGTCGTGCTTCCCCTGAACTTCTACCGGCCATAGACGGCCTCCGGAGTTGCTGATGTCTCGTGTCATCCGGCCCCCCACTGGTTCGGAGCTGACCTGCAAAGGCTGGGCTCAAGAAGCGGCCATGCGCATGCTCATGCACAACGTCAGCCCTGAGGTGGCTGAAATACCCGAAGAGCTCGTGGTCTACGGGGGCACGGGCAAGGCCGCGCGCAGCTGGGAGGCCTTCGACAACATCATTGCAGCCCTCAAGTCTCTCGAGGACGACGAGACCCTGATGGTGCAGTCGGGCAAACCCGTCGCGGTGTTCAAGAGCCATGCCGATGCGCCGCGGGTGTTGATTGCCAACAGCAATCTGGTCGGCAAGTGGGCCACGTGGGAGCACTTCCGCGAGCTCGAAAAGAAGGGCCTGATCATGTACGGCCAGATGACCGCGGGATCGTGGATCTACATCGGCACCCAAGGCATCCTTCAGGGCACCTACGAGACGCTCATTGCCGCAGGCGTCACCCACTTTGGCACCGACAACCTTTCCGGACGTACCTTCCTCACCGGCGGACTCGGCGGAATGGGCGGCGCACAGCCCCTGGCCGCCAGCATGGCGGGAGCAGCAAGCCTGACCATCGAGGTGGACCCGGCCCGGGCGCAGCGCCGCAAAGACGAGCAGTACCTCGACGAGATCTGCGACGACCTGGCTGAAGCCGTGCGCATCGTCGACGTCTATGCCGCGGCCGGACTCGGCAAATCGGTCGGCTTCGTCGGCAACTGCGCCGACGTGTTGCCTCAGCTGCTCGAGATGGGCTGGAAACCCGACCTGGTCAGCGACCAGACCTCGGCCCACGACGCACTCGAGGGCTACGTGCCCGCTGGCATGTCCCTGGCCCAAGCCGTCGCCCTCCGAAGTTCTGACCCCAAAGACTACGAGCAACGGTCCAAGGCATCGATGGCCACACATGTGCGCGCCATGGTCGAGTTCGGCCGCCGAGGCAGCCACGTGTTCGACTACGGCAACAACATCCGCGCCATGGCCGTCGATGGTGGCATGCCCGAGGACGAGGCGTTCAGCTTCCCGGGCTTCGTGCCGGCCTACATCCGGCCGCTGTTCTGCGAGGGCAAGGGTCCGTTCCGCTGGGTCGCGCTCTCGGGCGACCCCGAAGACATCTACACGACCGACCGCGAGCTCAAGAAGCTGTTTCCCGATGATGCGGCCCTGCATCGCTGGCTCGACCTCGCTCAGGACCGTGTGAAGTTCCAAGGCCTGCCCAGCCGCATCTGCTGGCTCGGCTACGGCGAGCGCATCAAGGCCGGAAAGCTCTTCAACGACTTGGTCGCCAGCGGCAGGGTCAGCGCACCCATCGTCATCGGCCGCGACCACCTCGACTGCGGCTCCGTCGCCTCACCAAATCGCGAGACTGAGGGCATGAAGGACGGCAGCGACGCCATCGCGGACTGGCCCATCCTGAATGCGCTCATCAACGCGGTCAACGGCGCCACGTGGATCAGCTTCCATCATGGGGGCGGCGTCGGCATGGGCTACAGCCTGCACGCAGGCATGGTGATTCTTGCGGACGGCACACCCGACGCTCAGCGCCGACTCGACCGCGTCCTCACCAGCGATCCCGGACTCGGCGTCGCGCGCCACGCAGATGCCGGCTACGACCGCGCCATCGATGTCGCCAAAGAGCGCGGCGTGCGCATTCCCGGCATCACGAGCTGAGAGCGAAGTACAGACCGGCGACGACGACAAGAAGTGCCAGGCCGAGCGCAATGCCACTCAGCACACCAAACAACGCGACGTTGGCCGCATGACTCGGAGGCGCACTGAGGGCTGGACCGGGCGCCGATTCCACTGCTTCGATGGCCACGGCGATCTCGTCCGACCGCTGAACGGCGCCCGTGGGCAGTGTGGTCTCGCCGCCCACGCGCTGCAGTTCCTCGAGGGCGGTCGATAGGGCCGCGCTCATGGCGCCCATGTCGGCAAAGCGGTTGCCGGGGTCGGGTTCGGTGGCGCAGCCCACCAGAGCGCGTACGCCCGCTGGAAACACCTCGTCTAGCGCGAGCGCGCTGCCCTTTCGCTCGCGAAAACTCGCGTGCTCAAACCGAGTCCGCTCGCCCTTCGGCTCCGAGAAAGCGCGGGAGCCGGTCAGCGCCTCCCACAGCACGACGCCGACTGCATAGACGTCTCCGAATCGCGGGTCATAGCCCCCGCCGTCGAGTGCCTCGGGGGGCAGGTAGGGAGCCGTTCCAGACACAGCACCCTCTCGCGTCAGCCGATCGTCCTCGCCTTCTTCGAGAGCGTTGCCAAAATCCAGGATCTTCACTGAATTCTGCTCGCCCACCATGA
This sequence comes from uncultured Enterobacteriaceae bacterium, assembly GCA_964471355.1. Taxonomy (GTDB): domain Bacteria; phylum Myxococcota_A; class UBA796; order UBA796; genus CAYYHT01. The sequence continues at coordinate 4,253 of CAYYHT010000215.1, read as the reverse complement.
TGTTCGACGGCTTGAGATCTCGGTGAAAGAGCCCGCGTTCATGGGCATGGGCCAACCCGGCGGCGATGACCCGAAAGCGTATCAGTGCCTCGTGTACCGGCATCGGGCCGCGGCGAATTCGCTTGGACAGGGTGTCGCCCGCTGCGTGCTCCATGGCCAAGTACAGGTAGCCATCGTCCGACTCCCCCGAGCCCATGAAGCGGACAATCGCCGGATGGTCGAGCTGTTCAAGGGCACGGGCCTCGCGGACGAATCTCTTTTTGGGCGCGTCGAAGTTGTTGGTGCGGCAGACCTTGACCGCGGCAATCTGATCTTGCTCATGGGCGTGCCGGGACATCCACACGTCACCCATGCCGCCACTGCCGATGTGCTCCAGCAGCACCCATGGCCCAACGCGCTGCCCTTCGAGACTCTGGCCCATCCGGCCTCCGGCAACAGCCTACCTCGTCATCGGATGTCACAATCAGGACGTTCGTCGAAGAGGTCGGGGAATGTGCACGTTGGGTCCGGTGTCGCCTTTGGTGACTGCTTGCACCCTGACCCATGCTCGAGATGTGTCCGCGCTCTACCGAAGCGCGGCTACGATGACCCGGAGGACACCGATGGCCGCTCTGAAGCTGCAACTAGTTCAACCCCCCAGTGGACTGCCCGAAGACGACGAAATCAAGGTCATCGCTCTGCGCGACCGCCGCTCCGCCATTGGAATGATTGTGCAGCGCTATCGAAAGCGCCTGTACCACCACGCGATGTACATCCTCAAAGACCCCGAGCAGGCCTTCGACGTCGTGCAGGAAGTCTTCATCAAGGCCATCCGCGAGCGTCGCTTCTTCGACGTCGAATTCAAGATGAAGGCCTGGCTGTTCCGCGTCACAAGCAACCTGTGCTTCAACATCGTTCGAGACAAGCGGCGCCGCGGGGCCATCCTCGACACCATGATCAAGAAGACTTCGTCCGCTGCAGACCAAGTGGACCGCGTGTTCGCCACCGAACAGCAGCAGGTCATCTTGGCGGCCCTCGACAAGCTGTCCGAGAACCACCGCAAAATCCTGGCCCTGCGCTATTACTCGGACCTTTCCTATGCCGAGATCGCAGATACACTGGATGTGAAGCTGGGCACAGTCATGTCCCGATTGTCCCGAGCAAAGAACCGCCTGATGGAAGTTCTCGACCACCCAGGTGTCTTGGAAGCGTAGAGAGGCCGTCATGAACTGCATCGACGTCAGACCCCGATTGGTCGCCTTCCAAGATGGCGAGCTGTCCCCGGGCGAACAGACCCAAGTGGTTGAGCACCTGCACAGCTGCACAGACTGCACCGAGCACGAACTACAGCTCGCTGCGGTCACTCCCGAGCCGTTCCTCGACATCCCTGACGCAGATCTTGATGCCAAGTGGCTGCGCCTCGATGAGGTGCTGGCCGCCGAGCTCGACCACCCGGTGCGCATCCCGGTACCCGCACCGATGTGGCTGCGCGTGTCGAACTGGCTCTCAGAAGAGATGCCCATGTCCACGGGCACAGTGCTGGCCTACGCCGCCGCTCTGATGTTGGTCGCCATGTGGGGAGCCAACAACTGGAAGACAGCCCACGATTTGCAGATGGCAGCTCAGGCGGCGCCCGAGCGTCCATTGATGGTCATTGCCCCGAGTGCAGAAATCCCAGAATCCGATTTCCGCTTCTCGGCAGGCGAGGAGATGGACAGTGGCATGCTGCAGCCGGCGATCCATACACCAGAGCCCTTGACCGCAGATTCCGACGAGCGCTAACTTCAGACTCTTCTGGGGGAAGATTTTGGGCGCTGCTGTCGTGTCCCTGACGGACCATCTTGGCAAACAGTCCACCGGTCGCTTGACCGTTGGCAAGGGCGAAAGCTCGGTCGCCGTCTACCTGATGAACGGAGGCGTCATCGCCACCGAGACAAAGGGAGACGCCCAAAAGCTGCTTCGACGACTTCGCTCGGGTGGCGCCCTGACCACCGAGCGCGCCTCCGAGCTTGAAGACGCCAACGGCGGTCTGATCGAAGCGCTGGTGGGCGAAATCGACGAGGATGTCCTGAAAGACGCGCTCTATGAGCGGTTCCGAGACAACCTGATCGGCTTTTTGGGCAGCAGCTTCAAGCCACGCTTCAAGAAGATGCCTGCGATCTGGCTCGACAACATCCAGATCGGACATGACGACAGCGAGCTGATCGGAGAGTGCGCTGCGCTGTTGGCCGCCGCAGCCGGAATCGGCCGAGACGCCACGGTCTACGTCGGCGATGGAGAGCCAGAGGACGAGACCCAGAGCCTGGTACACGAGCGCGTTGGCGACGGAATGTCCGCCGGAGAGCTGTTGACGCTGCTGCCTGTCGAGCCCTTTGCCGGGCGCGCATTGCTGGCCATGATGCTGATGGAAGGCGTGCTGTCGGACGAGCCTCCCGTCGACGAGGAAGAAGAAGCCGAGGAAGAAGAAGCCGAGGGCGCCGCAACAGCCGAAGAAGCCGCGCCAGAAGAAGCTGAAGCGGAGCCGGACGAAGCTGAACCCGACGTCTCGGCCATGGAGCTGGACGACGACGCACTGGATGTCGATGCGCCGGCCAAACCCGACGACGGCGGCGTGGTCGCAGCCCCCAAGGGCGGCCTCGCGGGCTTCTTTGCGCCCACCGATGACTTTGGCATCGTGGACGACGAGTTCATGGACGCCTTTGCCGACAACGAGGGCAATCGCGGCGCAGGCAGCGACGACCAGAAGGGCGGTGGCGGCGGATTCACGACCGAGGCCCACAAGCTCGATGTCGTCGACGTCGACGTCGCACCGGACTTCGATCCGGAAGAAGAGGGCGATCCCGACGAGATGCTGTCCGGCGGCGAGGCCGTCGCGTCCTACTCAGCTCCAGTGATGGACGAGGACAGTGCCGAATCCAAGGTGCAGCAAGCCAACACCACCATCCAGATCATGGTCAAGGCCGTCGACGAAGCATCCGGCTCCGGTGCCGGTCGCGCGGCCATGCAGCTGTTGGTCGACGGCACGCCCATGAAGTTCAAGTCCCTCTTCGCCAGTGTGGTGGTGATGGATGACGGCTCGCTACCTGTCGATTCCATCCTGGACAATCTGTACACGCGGCCTGCCAGCGAACATCGCACCCTGCTGTCGTCGGGACTCATTGACGTCATCGAGCGCGGACTCGACATCATGGGCGATGACCTCGGCGACGACCAGTTCGACGCCATGTACGAAGCCGTCGCGGGCTACAGGCAGAAACTGCAATTCTAAGAGCAGCGCGGAACTGTTAGGATCTCGGTAGTGACCCGCCGCCTTCCCTCCGCCATCTTGGCCCTTGTTGTCCCGCTGATGCTCGCCACCGGACCTGATGCCGGTGACACGGGCGATGCTGTGCCTGCACCGACGGCAGTCCCTCTAGGGGCCATTCCCAGCAATATCATCGACCAAGCGCGCCAAGCGCGGCACCAGTCGCTGGCCGATCGCATGAAGTCGGTGAGTGAGCCCCTCATTGACGCCCCCTACGTCAACGACCCCATGGGCGAAGGCCAGGGCCGCGATGTGGACCCGTACACCCGCTACGACGCCTACGATTGCCTGACCTTGGTCGAGGAGACCTTGGCACTCGCCCTATCGGGAGACGCCGTGCACAGCGCTGATGTGCGCACAGGACTGCGCTACGGCACATCCGAGCCCAGCTACTCCACCCGCAACCACTTCATGGAGCTGCAGTGGATTCCCGAGGCCGTCGACAACGGCTGGTTGCGCGAGACCACCGGCGACTATGGCCAGACGGTCATTCACGAGAACGAAATCACGCCAGAGCTTTGGCAGAAGTGGGGGCGACGCAGCTTGTTTCAGCTGACGGACGACGAGCTGCCAATGGGCAAGATGACGCTGGCCGTGCTGCCACTACAAACAGCCATCGACGTCGCCGACACCATCCGTCCCGGCTCCATCATCATGAGCGTGCGCGAGAACCGGCACTGGGTGCCACTGTGGATCACGCACGTCGGCTTCACTGTGCCGACAGACGGGGACGCCGCCATCATCAGGCACGCCAACCGCATGAAGAGCAGCATGCGAGTCCGAGACAACAAGCTCAAGTGGTACCTCGAGCACACGGGTACCTACAAGAACTGGAAGGCCGCAGGCATCGCGATCTACGAACCCGTAGAGTTCGGCCCACGGCTGTCACGGCTCACTGAAGAACAGCGAGCTGCGCTCTAGCGCTTGAGGTCGGTGCCGCCGGTGCTGCCGCCACTGTCGCCACCCGAGG